>JBBRUI010000144.1:0-11035 GCA_038247945.1 Bacteroidota bacterium
CGGAGCCTGCACCTGATTCCCGCGGGCGGCATGTACTACCAGGTGCGGCATCCCGTGGCGCTAAAGGTTGGCGTAGGAAGTGCCAGCCACGAGAATGATATTACTGAAAAAAAATCCAACGCAAATTTGGTTGGGTCGGATAGCGAACTACGATCTCTGATCAACGAATCAATCACCCGCGTCAATGCATATGTCGATGACATGACGAAGGGAAAATTTCCGCTGACGCCATTGGACAAGGTGGACAAAGTTTGTACGTACTGCGACTACAAAACCATTTGCCGAATTCAGACAATGAGAAGCGTACAATCATCTGCGCCGGAGGCTTCGTGACTCATGTAGAACAGAGGAAAATTATAGCGGAACTGCGCGACTACGAACGCCACATGAACCGCAACGAGCAGGAGGAGTTTCATATGCTTGTCAAGCGCGATAAAGATGACGAAGATCTCGACGACATCGCAAAGAAGAAGCTTCTCCAACTCCATGAAAAACTAGTCGTGAACAGACCGAAAAAGATCGTGAAATCTCCGTTCGGAGATATTTCCTCGCATTAATTGTGAAGGCCGGTAGAACCATGAAAGCTGCATTCGTGACGAAGTACGGCGGACCCGACGTGCTGGAGATCCGTGAAACACCGGTGCCAAAGCCGGGGCCGGATCAAATACTCGTAAAGGTTCGCGCAATCGGACTCAACTTCGCTGACGTGATGGGACGTTTCGGGGTGTATCCCGGAACTCCAAAGCCTCCTTTTATTCTCGGCCTGGAATTTTCCGGAGACGTGGTTGCGGTTGGCTCCGGTGTGCAATTGTTCAAAGGCAATGAACGCGTGATGGGCTACAGCAGGCACGGAAGCCATGCAGAGTATGTGTGCCTGTCCGAAAATCTGGCGACAGAACTTCCTCCCACAATGAGTTATGAAGAAGGTGCCTCGTTTCTGGTGGTGTATCTGACGGCGTATCATGGGATCGTAAGGCTTGCAAACATCCGCAAGGGAGAAAAACTTTTGGTGCACGCCGCTGCCGGAGGTGCCGGACTTGCAACGTTGCAGCTTGCGAAATATCTCGGAGCTGAAATTTTCGGAACTGTCGGTTCGGACGAAAAAAAAGAACGGGCGCGCCAAAACGGCGCCAACCACGTTATCAATTATACTACGACAGATTTTTCGGCGGAAGTGAAGCGGATTACAAATGACTACGGCGTGGACGTGGTAATGGACTCCATCGGCGGACTCGTGTACAGCAGGAGCTGGAACTTACTCGCCGGTATGGGCAGATATATTTTATACGGCCTTGCTGCGGTAACCGGCAAGGGAGCGCTCAACAAATTGAAAGTTGCAGCAGTTGTGTCGGTAATGAAGCCGATTTTTCCCGTGCAGTTGATGAGCGCGAACAAATCGATCTTCGGGTTTAATCTTGGAACACTCAAAGGCAAGGAAGGTTATTTGAAGGAGGCAACCCTGGAGTTGTTGAAGCTCTACAACATTGGAGTGCTCAAACCATTTATAGGGAAAATTTTTGATTTCAGCCAGATTGTTGAAGCACACCGCGCATTGCAAACGCGGCAGACAGTTGGTAAAGTTGTAGTGATGGTGGGTGCCTGATGGAGAAACCCGAAGGGAGTCCGGCATTTGGGCCGGAGTTTTGGAATGAGCTTTACCTTTCGGATCGCGCGGGATGGGATTTAGGAACGCCAACGCCCGCGTTTGTCGATCTGTTGGAAACAAATCGTCTCGCCCCCGGCAGCATGCTCGTGCTCGGCTCAGGGAAAGGGTACGACGCGGTATTGTTCGCGCAGCATGGATTCGATGTAACGGCAATTGATTCTTCCGACGAAGCGATCAAACTGACGCGACGGCTTGCAGCGCAAAAAGGTGTGGCAATCAATTTCGTGCAGGAGGATATGTTCGATTATTCATTGAGCATCGCCGGTGAATTCGATTACGTTTTGGAATACGTATCGTACTGTGCAATCGATCCATCGCGGCGACCGGAATATGCCGCTATGATTCCATCTCTCATGAAAGATTCGGGGAAATTCATTGCATTGCTTTTTCCGCTTGATGACAGAACCGGCGGCCCGCCGTTTTCCGTTTCGATGGACGAAGTGAGCCGCCTGTTCGGCAAGAAGATGGAGTTGATTTCTCTCGAAGCGCCTCCCAACTCTGTTGCGCCCCGAAAGGGAAAAGAGTTATTGACTGTGTGGAGAAAAAAGTAATGTCCGTCAATTCTGATCGTTCACAAAAAAAAGAACAAGCGCTCGATCCCGACTTCCTGCTCGTCGCCTATTGCAACGGATATTTCCCGATGGCGACATCGAAGACAGGTCGCATCGAATGGTTTTCACCCGACCCTCGGGCCATTATCCCTCTTGACTCTTTCAACCTCTCACGTAGTCTCCGGCGGACCGTACTAAAGAACACATTCGAGATTCGGGTCAACACGGCATTCGAACAAGTAATGCGCTGTTGTGCCAAACGGGAAGAGACCTGGATTTCAGAGGAGATTATTCAGGCTTATGTGTTGCTTCATGAAAGAGGATTCGGGCATAGTGTGGAAACATGGTATGAGGGACGCCTTGAAGGCGGGCTGTATGGTGTGGCAATCGGTGGGGCTTTCTTTGGCGAGTCGATGTTCTCTCTTAAGAAAGACGCGTCTAAGGTCGCGCTTGTTCATCTTGTCAGGATAATGAAACGTAACGGGTTTACACTCCTCGATGTCCAATTCATGACAGACCATCTCCGCTCATTCGGAGCCGTGGAAATTCCACGATCGTCATATATTCATCTTCTTTCCAAAGCCTCAAAAACCCACGCCGCCCCATTCTCTGAACTCCCGGCGGATCAGGAACCCATAAGGTGATAGGCAGAACGGTGCGCGGGCTAACGACCAGACCGGCTCAATAATTCTATATTGTCTCAGTGAGAAGGGAAAGCAATCGTTAAACTTGCGATCAACGTTTCTTCGGCGAAGGGAGGAAGATTGTCTGTTTCTTCGCATGGCATCGTATTCAAAACTAATTCCGACGTGTTGACAGATGCAGATTTTGTCGCTATATTGCAATCAAGTTGGTCCACCAAGGATCAGATGCTTTAGTTCCCACCTACTTTTTTTTCGCTACTGAGGGAGATGTATTGAATGGTTCATTCACACGGCGCGCGAAAATTTGAACGCGTTACCATTACTCTTGTACCAACTGCCGACGAACGCAGCTTCAAGCACGTCCCGTCTACCTTCAGCAAAACCAACCGTACCTATAGCTGGCGGCACCACGAGCAGATGGACTATATGATTGTGCCGAAAAAAATCTCCAGTAACGAAATCAAAGTCGATATTTTCGTCGACCCCCAGACCAAGAAACGATTGGCGCCCGGCGATATTCAAAAAGCGGTGATGAATCTGGTCAAAGGGAAAATCCATTCTGAATGGGCAGGATTGAAACTCGGCAGCGTGAGCCGTTCGAGTGTTGCCGCGCCGCCGGACCAGGCATTTCATCGCGGGACCATCGAAGAAATACTCGGGACGAATCTCGAAGGATAATTTTTTAATTCGTGTGATTGTGCATCGGTGGTTGTTTTCATCGGTGCATTTTTGTTTTTTAGATGTGAAATCAAGAATCCATCCAACACAAGCCTATCGGTGACTATGAATTCCCCCGTTCTTACTCAAACCGCATTCGAAACATTCAAGCCAACAAAGCAAGGTAAGGTTCGCGATCTGTATGACCTCGGCGATTCGCTGCTCATTGTCGCGACTGACCGCCTGTCGGCATTCGATGTAATACTCCCCGACGGAATTCCGAACAAGGGGAAAGTGCTCACGCAGATTTCCGCATTTTGGTTTGAGAAACTCGCCCATATTGTGCCCAACCATCTCACAACTCTTAACGTCGGAAAATTTCCTGAACCGTTTCGTTCGGCGCCGAATATCTTTGCCGGACGCAGTATGCTGGTGAAGAAAACAAAACCGGTTGAGGTGGAATGTGTTGTGCGCGGCTATATCTCAGGATCGGGTTGGAACGAATACAAGAAATCGAAATCCATTTGCGGCATCGCTTTGCCTGATGGATTGAAAGAGTCCGATAAATTAAGCGAGCCGGTTTTTACTCCTTCAACGAAAGCTCCCATGGGCACCCATGACGAGAATATTTCCTTTCAGCAAGTCGTAGATCAGATCGGGAGTGAACTGGCAAACAAGCTGCGCGACCTTACGATCAGATTGTACACAGAAGGCGCAGCGTACGCGGCGACGAAAGGCATCATCATTGCCGATACAAAATTTGAGTTTGGGCTGGATGAGAACGGCGACGTAATCTGGATTGATGAAGCGCTTACGCCCGATTCATCGCGCTTCTGGCCCATGGATGAATACAAACCAGGCGGCGCGCAGCCGAGTTTCGACAAGCAATTTGTCCGCGATTATCTTCTCTCCATTAATTGGAACAAACAGCCTCCCGCGCCAAAACTTCCGCCGGATATTATTCAGACGACCGGCCGCAAATACGAAGAAGCGCTCAAGCTCCTCTGCGGTAGGGACGTTCAATGAAATCCGTGTCAAGTGAGCGCGGATTGCCTTCACTTGCTCTGGAAATCGACAACGTCCGGATCTTTGTTCCTGCAGAAATGTTGTCGTTGGTCCGCGCAATGCCATGGAAACATTCCCTTGAAACCTGGAGCGAACGCTATGTGAAGTTGCTTACAGTGAAAAGCGGATTGTCGCGCCACGTCGTGCGATTTGTACAATCGGACGGCCATCGGTTTGCCATTAAAGAAACATCGCTGGAAAGTGCGCGGCGCGAGTTTCAAACGTACATACGCCTCCGGGAGATGGGGTTGCATACGCTCGTTCCGGTTGGAGTTGTGACGCGCAACGATGGGACTGAAATTATTGAAACAAAAATCGGGACGCAGCCGCAGGAACGCGTGACCGGTTATCTCATCACCGAGTTGATGGAAAAGGTGGTCCCCGACTCGTTTCTGTTCAAACGCGGTTTCTCGAAAAAGAACAGGAAGCGAATTTGGGAGGCAGTGATCCGGTTGTTCGTTGAGATGCATATCCAGGGTGTGTATTGGGGCGATGCCTCGCTGGCAAACATGCTTATCAACTTCGGCACGGATGTGATTCCGGCGCTCGGTCATCGTACAAGCCTGCGGGCCGTGCTTGCTGATGTTGAGACGGTGGAGATTCATCGTTCGCTCACCGACTCGCTGCGTTTGTCCGATGTCGAGTTCTTTATCGAATCCATGCAATGGACGGAAGCCGACTTGAAAGCAAGCGGCATTGTGCGCGACGCTGTCATTACCGAAAATGACCAGCATTTTCTTCTTACCTCTTACAGAGAACGTTACGCAGTTGAGCAGGAGATGCGGTCGTTCGAACTCGTCACCCACATTGATGTCGGTAAACTCCTTGGCGACTTCGACGTAAAAGGATATGCAAAGCTTTTGCTGAAACACATCAACGAACACAAATGGTATTTGAGCGAACGGCAACAGCGCGAGGTGGCGCTTGTGGATGCGGCGAAGGATTGGTACTGCGAGGTCTTTCAACCGGTCTGCAAAGTATTTCTCCAATATAATTTTGTGGATTATTTTCCGGAAAAAACCGCCGCAAGTTTGTACGTGGAAATTATGGAACATAAATACCTGATGAGCGAGCAGGCGAAGAAGGACGTAGGCCTGGTTGCGGCGGCAAAAGATTTCGTGAAGCGGCATGCGACCTCCAAACCTCCGGCTCCCACTGTCCGTTCGATAATCCGGGAACTGAAAGCGTTGTTCAAGCAAATGCCGGCCCCGCTGCAATCTTTGTACACATAACAAATGCATCCAACGAGTATAAAGCGAAACTCTGTACACGAGTTGCAGATACTTTGGGATGACGGTCTCACATCTCTTTTCTCTAATGAATACTTACGGGCACATTGTCCTTGCGCATTATGTTTGCACGAGAAAGAGGAGAACCAACGGCAGGGCTTGTTCTCTCTGCCGATTGCAAACCAAACTGAACTGCGGAACATCGAACTCTCCGGCCATAACGCAATGGTGATAACATGGGGGGACGGACACAAAACGGGGATTTATACATGGGAGTATTTGCGCGGCATTGATCCGACGAACGGGTGAAGAAATTTTTCACCTGCAACTTTGCCCTGTTTTTCCGTACAACGAAGAGGTCGTTTTGCATTTCCCGGTTTTCCCAAAGCAATCTGATGTTACGCAAAACCAAGTCCCCTCTGTGTGAAGGGTTGTGCGTAGGAGAGAGGGGATTTAGGGGTGTGTAACAATACTGAACAGAACCCAAGAATTCGGGCAATGGACACACCCCTACCCCTCTCGCCATCGCAGTTCCTTCACACAGAGGGGAATGCCTCGCTAAACCACCGCGTTTGCGTAACATCACTATATTAATTCATCTCAACTTACATCTGTAACAAAGGAGGCTTCATGAACAGATTCACATTCATTCTCGCGATCGTGCCGCTCGTACTCGCGGTCGTTAGCGCGGGTCCGCCCGATTCAAAGAAAGACGGGAAAGTATTTCCCTATCCCATTCAGCAAACAATGCTCGATAACGGGCTCAAAGTTATTTCCATTCCTTTCGATAGTCCCGGCATTGTTGCCTATTACACCATCGTTCGGACAGGCTCGCGTAATGAGATTGAACCCGGTCTCTCCGGCTTCGCGCATTTCTTCGAGCACATGATGTTTCGCGGAACGGAGAAGTACAATGCTGAAGCGTTCAACAACGTGCTGCAATCTCTGGGTGCAGATAATAACGCGTACACGAATAACGACGCAACCGTCTATCACACGCTTGCAAGCGCCGATGCGTTGGAAAAAATTATTGAAGTCGAGTCCGACCGCTTTATGAACCTCAAGTATTCCGAAGAGGCGTTCAAGACCGAAGCGGGAGCAATTCTGGGCGAATACAACAAGAACTTTTCAAGTCCGTTTCAATCGATGTTTGAAAAATTGAACGACGCTGCGTATGACAAGCACACCTACAAGCACACAACCATGGGCTTCATCAAGGACATTCAGGATATGCCGAACCAGTATCAGTACAGTTTGAAATTTTTCGACCGCTGGTACCGGCCTGAGTATTGCACGATCGTTGTGGTTGGAGATGTGAAGCATGATCAGCTTGTATCGTTGACAAAAAAATATTACAGCGGATGGAAACGCGGCAATTATGTATTGGATGTTCCGGCGGAACCTGCGCAGACAAAAGAGAAGTCTTTTGAGTTGAAGTGGAAAGCAAAAACACTTCCCATCCTTGCAATGGCCTATCATGGTCCGGCATTCAGCGACAAGCAAATCGATATGCCTGCAATCGACCTGCTTTCCCAATTTCTTTTTTCTCAACAATCAGAATTGTACACAAAGCTGGTGATTGAAGAACAAGCCGTTGAATTTGTGCAGGGCGGACAAGGCGATGCGCGGGACCCCGGCTTGTTTACCATCTTTACCAGAATCAAAGACCCGAAAAATATCGACAAGGTGAAAAAAGAAATTCTCGCTTCCATCGAAAAGGCGAAGACAAAGCCCGTCTCGGCGAAGCAACTGGCGGATATCAAGTCCTTCATGAAATACAGTTACGCGATGGGATTGGATAACGCGAATTCAATTGCCAACAGCATCGCACACTACATTTCGATGACGGGGAACCCCGAGTCCGTCAATAATGTATATGCCCTGTACGACCGCGTAACTCCGCAGGATCTTCTGATGGTGGCAAATAAATATTTTGATGCGACCAACCGTACTGTTGTGTTGCTTACACAAGAAGGAGCGAACTGAAATGAAATTATTATTCATAACCATGGTGCTGGGAATTGCTTCGATGGCATTGGCAAAAACTCCATTAAAGGTAACTGAGTTGCGCAGTGAAAATTCTCCACTCGTTACGTTCCGCATTATTCTTCGCGCCGGTTCAATCAACGATTGGAAAGGGAAGGAAGGCATTAACGCGTTGACCGCCATGATGATTGCCCAGGGCGGGACGAAGAATTTGAAATATCAGGAGGTGGTTGGAAAATTATATCCTTGGGCAGCGGGCATCGACGTTCAGCCCGATAAAGAGATCACGACGTTCATCGGACGTGTTCACCGCGACCACCTCGATGAATTCTATACGCTCCTTGCCGACCTTTTGTTAACTCCGCGGTTCGATCCTGATGACTTCACGCGCAATAAAGATCTTGCAATGAATTTCCTGCAGAAGAATTTGCGCGGCACTGACGATGAGAATCTCGGCAAAGAGGCGTTCCTCATCTCACTATTCAAAGATCATCCGTACGGTACAGCGGATGGGACAGTGCAGGGATTGCGATCAATGACGCTGGATGATGTGAAGGAATATTACAAGCAAACGTACACAACCGGACGCGTGTGGCTTGGCATCGCCGGAGGTTACCCGACCTGGCTGGTGGCGAAAATGAAAAAGGATTTCAGCAAGCTGCCGGATGGTGCGTTCGAACCCGTTGCGCTGCCCGCCGCTGAGAAACCGCAGGGGCTGGAGATTGATTTCGTGCAGAAGCCCGCACGCGCAACCGCCATTTCGATGGGGCATCCGATTCCGTTGACGCGGAAGGACAAGGATTTCTATGCGCTCATGGTTGCGAACTCATATCTCGGCGAGCATCGCACGTTCAACGGCGTGTTGCAGAACAGTTTGCGCGGCGACCGCGGCCTGAACTACGGCAACTATTCCTACATCGAGCGCTTTATCGGCGGCACCGGATCGGGAAATACATTCCCGAACGTGAACACACCGCTGCGCCAGCAGTACTTCAGCGTGTGGCTTCGTCCTGTGCAGCCGGAGAATGCCCACTTCGCAGTCCGGGCGGCGATGTACGAGCTGGAAAAATTCGTGGACAACGGATTGACAAAAGAGGATTTCGAAAAGACAAAAAAATTCCTGATGAACTATTCAAAACTCTGGGCGCAAACACTCGACCGCAGGCTCGGGTATAAAATGGATTCAGAATTTTACGGCGCCGATTATTATATCGACCGCATCGCAGCGGAATTGAAGACGATGACCGTAGACGATGTGAACAAAGCGATCAGGAAGTACATCGACCCGAAGAACATGAAAGTTGCAATGGTTGCCGATGATGCGAAAGGGCTGATGGAGAAAATGGTGAGCAACGAACCATCCGCGATTAAATACGCTTCGCCGGTGTCGCAACAGATTCTCGACGAAGATAAAGCCATCACAGGGCTTCCGCTCGGCATCAACAAGCAAAAATCGAAAGTCGTCCCCGTCGAATCGTTATTTGAGAATGAAAGTCCGGGACATGTGATTGAGCGGAAGGAAGTGGAGAAGAACCGTTAGTTCTGAGCGAACGGAAGTGAGCGAATGCCGAAGGCATCCCTTCGGAAGAATCCCACTCTGGAATGCTGGAGTATTGAAAAGGCAGGCTGCGCAGTGGCACGTTATGCAATATTAAACTGACAGTTTAATATTGCATAAATGCGGGTTCACGTGCAAAGCTTAGCAGGTCGTTCCTCCAACCAATTAAAAAAAGTGACCGGCATGAAGCCGAGCGAGTTTAAGAAGTTGGTGGGGAATACGCGGGTGCCGCTGGATAAGGTGGGGTGAGAATTGCGCTTGAATTGAATCAGAGACCGATGCACAGCCCTATTGCATTTCAGTAATCTATCGGTGAGGATGAATCAGCAACGATCTCTTCACCCCCTGAAGCAAACATGACTGCTGCATGTTTTGCCTGCTCGAAAAGAATCCGGCTGCGGTGGACAGGAGGCAACGCGCGAAGTTGGGAAGAAGTATACACGTTGGTTGCGGGATGACGGGGCGATGTCCTTCGTGGTTTGTATGCTACAACCGGTTCTTTGATTTTTGCCATTGTATCCCTATGCTATCACATTCTCAAAAACCTTCACGCACTCCCGGAAATTCTTCGGCTTATACTTCTCGTATTCCTCCTGCCTGATATACAACGACGAATACTTCACATTCGAGCTTTTCTTATTGATGTCTTCACACCACTGCTTGAGGCGCTCGATTTTGTGCGGGTCATCCAAATCTTCCCTTCCCTTTGTCTCAACTATGCAGATTTCCTTGTTTGATTTCTTAACGATGAAGTCAGGATAGTAATTCGATATGTCACCATCCTTCGTTCGATAATCCAAACGGAAGCCAACAGCAAAGTAATTCTTCACATACGACTCGATGTCTTCACAGCCGTCTAAGAAACTGGCAAACTCCAACTCAAAGCCACTGTCGCCGATAATTTTGTTGAACACACTTTTCTTTGGGACAAGATATCCCTGCTCCTTCGCAACAAACGGACGACACTTACTGATCTTGATGTAATCTCGAATCTCTGCCTCGCCCTTGTCTAAAACAGTCAGGGCGTTGATCTTTGTTTTGAAAGTCTCCTGAAGGGTTTTGTTGACCTGTAGCTCCGAGAGGTTTCTGAGCGTATTCAAGTCTTCCAGATCAACAGGACGGTCGAACAAATACTGTTGCACAAACTCTTTCACCTTGCCGTAGAGAATATCGTACCCGCTCACGAGACGAAGCTCTTTCATGATCGTCTGGGTGAAATAGCCGATAACACTTTGATAGCTTGCCACTGCATCCGAATCAAGAATTGTTGTATGTGTTATCTCGTTTGTGGTGATGTCTTTGAAGACAATCTCTCGCTTTTGCTCATCTGAAAACTGAATGATCGGAAAAACCTGATTGCCAAATGCTGCAACGTTCAACTCAGACAGGTTCTTGTAGTCACGATATACTCTTGGGGTCAGGACAGGGATTTCGATATCCAACGCCTCGATGTCCTTCTTTGAATTTTCCCTGTCGACTTCGACGACTAGTGGCGCTTTGGGCGCTGAGCCCTCGCCCATCGATCTCCGTTCAAGCTCAACACCCTCACTCTTGATTGATTCAACGAATTCCATGAAGGCAGACGTGCCCATAACAGAGACTGTCTCTCGTTGCTCACTCCCGAAGTACATACGTCGAAGTCCTCTACCTAGAGTTTGTTCAGGGAGGATGTTTGCAGC
>JBBRUI010000145.1:0-10919 GCA_038247945.1 Bacteroidota bacterium
GCCCCTCCCCCAACCAACGCAGTACCAAACAACGTATGCAGTAATCCGCTTACGGAGAGAGTTCCGGGTGAACCAAGATAGAATCCGCCAAGCGCGGTTACAACGGAGAGGAACGTCAACTCCGGTTTGGTCAGCGTCAAGTAATCCGACAACTTCGAGCGTTCAAGTTCTATTGCTCCAACAGATTCCATCTCAGATCTCAAGCTGTAGCCTCCCCAACAAAAGAATGAATTGATTCAGTTACCGGCGCAGTGTATAGCCGATAGGAATAAAGTGTCAAGGATACGCTCGTTCCCATCAACAGGGCTCCTGCTGCAACGTGCGCTGTCGATACCTGAACTCCCTTTCCCGTCCAGACCGTCAAGGCGCCGAGAAGAATTTGAACCAGCAATAGCATCCCTTGTAAAATTGCCGGCTCCCGCAATGATCGATCGGTATAATTCCTGAGGACATGGCGCACATTGGCAAGAACCATAAATGTAACAAGCACGGCCCCGACCCGGTGAGCGAAATGAATCCATATTTGTTGCAACTCGATGGGTGGCAGATCATAGTATGTCAGGCGATATTCGTTCAGCGAATTCATTTCCGACGAACCTACAGGGGGAAGCCATAGCGTGTACGACAGCGGGAAATCAGGGATTGCAAGACCGGAACCAGTGTGGCGCATCAGCGCTCCGAGAATAAGTTGCATCAAGACTGCACCAGACGTTGCAAGTGCCAGCGTATGCGTGGTCCCGGCGTGTGAACTCTCCACTGGCCTTAGTGAGTTCCAGGATTCAGATGTAATGATCGCCAGAACAATTGTGAGAGAAAAGAATAATTGTGCAAGCGTCGCGTGCGACACTGAGACCCACGTGGGCAAGAGCAGCAAGACAGTAATACCACCCAATACTCCTTGTGCAATAACTGTCAGCAAGGCTATAACTCCCAGGAGCTTAACCCAACGTCGGTGATCTTTTTTCCACAGCCAGAAAGCGAGAATTGTAGTCAACATGCCGACGAATGTTGCAACCATACGATGCCCGTGTTCATAGAAAATTCCTCCCACCATCGGCGGCATAAGCTGGCCGTACGAGAGCGGCCAATCAGGAACGGCAAGTCCTGAGTCCGTGCTCGTTACAAGTCCACCGGCGATGATAAGTAAAAATGTCGCCGATGCCGTTATAACCGCGAACTTGTGAAGCGCGGGATTTGATCTTGAAGGATTCATAACTGAGCGATTATTGTGTCAGGTACGCTGCTTCTTCTGCAAGCCACTTATCGAAGTCAGCCGGCGAGTCAAGAACCAGGGTTCCCCTCATGCGATAGTGGCCAAGACCACAGAGTTGAGCACAGGCAATCTCGGACGGCGTATCCGAAGCCGTTTGGATTTCATTGATACCGGCATCAAGCAAAGTGAACGCAATGGCATCCGTAATAGCATCGCCCTCTGCGAGAATTGATGTCCCATTTTTGTCTGAGTATGATTGCATAGCTACTCTGTTGGCAACAACGGGGAGCACAAGAACTTTCTCAATACCATTTTCGTCGAGTCGGTTTGTTACGGAGGTATCAACGATAACATCCCCCCTCTTAACAATAACCTCACCGCTCTTGCTCGAATAATCCATCGCTGCAACACGACCGGAAACGCTTTTCAATTTTATTTCATGCGGAGTTAAAGCCGTTGTGTATGTCGAGAGTCGCCGGATTTCTGCAATCGTTTTCGTCGCCTGAAATGTAATGGGAATAGATTGTCCGGGAATTGCATCTTGCTTTACGCGCAACAGCGGCAGCCCGAAACTGTGTATGACATCCTTACTCGTAAGGTAGACGAGAATCTGCTTTCCGATAGGAATATGCATTACGTTGATTGTCGCAAGATCGTCCTTTGCATCCTGGTCGTTTCGGTCGAGGCCAATCGGGTTCTCGCCTGTCACGAGGCTAATATCTCTACGGCCAAATTGCCCGTCGGGACCCGGATAATGGATGTTCCACGCAAACTGCTCGGCGATAACGTGAATCACGACTGCGTCTTTCGGGTCCGGATAATTCGTCCACACACCTGACCAGACAGGAATCGCAAACCCTACCAACAGGAATCCTTCGAATAAAGCGACCGCCACTTCAATGTAGCTCGACCGGTGGCTTTTCACTCCCACATAATCAGCCTGGGGATTTCGTTTCTTTCGAAATCTTATCAGCGAATAAACAAAGAACAATCCCCATCCCAGAAAAAGTACAAGCATCAGCCAGTGAGTTATGACGATAATTTGATCGATGCTATGTCCGTGCGTCGAGGCATCAATGGGTAAGCCTAACAAATCGTGCATACGTTAGAAGTCTCCTTTTGAGTTCAATTCAGCCTGTCGCTGAAGAGTTTATTGAATTCCCGCGTCCGCTTCCGCAGATATAAAAAGAATGCGCTCACGCCCACCAGCACTGTGCCCGTCACGCCCAGCAAACTGAAGATTGCCCACTTCATGCCGACTACTTCAGATGACGAAGCGTCACCATAACAACTTGGACACGCCGTCGTGACATCCGAAAGAAGAATGGCGAGCCCCAAAACAAATATAACCAACATCATTTTTCTCATATCATGCTTACGTGTTTCAGTTTTCGCATGAATCGGACGGCATAGACAATAAGTCCCGCCGCCGCCGCCATTGCACAGACTCCAAGCAATAAATGCAGCGTTTCTCCGCTGGCCGCAAAGTTATTGAACTCCCAAATTCCACAACCGATCGCAAGCAGAATCGATATGCAAATAAAAACAATATGAAAGGCTTTGAGGGACATTTGTTTTACTGTACCAATCGATCAAGATGCATTGAAACGGGCAGCACCATCAGCACAATGAAAAAAATCACTGTGAGGATGAGAGTCCAGTAGATGGCTTTCCTCTCATCAATGAGATGCATGAAATAGGTAGCCACGAGAGTGCCTTTAATCGTGGCAACAACCATGGCAACGGCGATTGCAGCTTTCACGCCAAGATGCAAATATGATATTGCAACTGTTATGACAGTCAGTGCCATGAGTGCCGCAAAGACCATGATATACTTACGAACGCTTTTCTTAATGTCATCTACGTGTGCAGATTCCATCTATGATCGCTCCTATAAAAGGTATAACACGGGAAATAAAAATATCCATACCAGGTCGACGAAATGCCAATATAAACCGGCCACTTCTACGCGGTTGGTAAAGCGCACGGGATCGGTTTGCCACATCTTGCTGCCGGGTCCCCACAGGTATGCGTTCACCACGATGCCACCAAGAATATGCAGGCCATGCAACCCCGTCATTGTAAAATAGATCGCCAGATACGTGTTGGTGTCGGGGAATCTACCTTCAACAAACTCGTGAGAGTATTCAAAATATTTAATTACGAGGAACGCAAGGGCGCAAAGAATAGTCAGGCCCATGTAAAGTTTGTACTTGGTGAATTGCTTCATCATCAACGCCGCCCATGACATTACCATAGTAACGCTGGAGCTGATGAGGATGACGGTGTTGATAGTGGCGAGCGGAATATTGAGAAACTCGTATCCATGCGGCCACACAGAAGCGTTCACTCTCAGTAATACATACGTCGAGAAGAGCGCACCGAAGAGCATGACTTCAGATGCCAGGAACATCCAGATGCCGAGTTTTGCATTGTAGAGTCCGGTATCAGGGCGGGCGGAAGATGTGTACGGAATGTTCACTGGTTACCCCCTTTCATGTTGAGGAATAAAGTCCCGTTTCGCACCCGGAACACTGTACTCGTACGGTCCCCGGTGGACTTCGGGAATCTGCACAAAGTTGCCGTGTGCAAGCGGAGGCGAAGTTGTTGCAGCCATGTCGAGTGTTGTGGCCTCCCATGGGTTATCGCCCACCTTCTCTCCTCGCTTGATACTCCAGAAGAAGTTAATGATAAAGGGGATCTGAGCAAGTCCAAGGCACCAGGCCGAAATCGACATGAATTCATTCCACCACAGCACATCTTGCGCGTGAGCGTATTGTGCACCTCCATCGTATAAACGACGCGAGACTCCGGCAAGTCCTTGAATGAACATTGGCATAAAGACGCCGTTGAGAAAAACGAATGAGCCCCAGAAGTGCAATTTGCCCAGTACATCACTCATCTTCCTCCCCGTGACCTTTGGGTACCAATAGTAAATTCCGCCGAACAACGCCATGAGAGTTCCGGGTGCAACCACATAATGGAAATGACCGATGACGTAATACGTATCGTGCAGGTGAATGTCAGGCGGCGCAAGACCGAGGGGCAGACCCGTCAATCCCCCGATCCCGAACATCGGAAGGAATGCAAGAGCAAAAAGCATGGGAGTGGTGTAACGGATCGACCCTCCCCACAACGAAAGAAAGAATGCCGTGAGAATAACAATCGATGGGATTGATATGATCATCGTAGTCGTTTGGAAGAAGGCGCTGATGACCGTCCCCATCCCCGTCATGAACATATGATGCGCCCAGACTACGAACGACATGAACCCGAGAAAAATAATTGCCCACACCATCGACTTGTAGCCCCACAACGGTTTGCGTGTATTGTTCGCAAGTATCTCTCCAACAATTCCCATTGCCGGAAGTATCAAGACATAGACCTCAGGATGGGCAAGGAACCAAAACAGATGCTGCCACAGTAACGGACTCCCACCGCCGGCATTTGTGAGCGGAACACCACTCACGACAAGTCCGCTCGGCATAAAGAAACTGGTGCCCGCAAGCCGGTCCATTAACTGCAGCACACCTGCCGCTTCAAGCGGTGGAAACGCAAGAAGAAGAAGAAACGAAGTTACGAATTGTGCCCAGACGAAGAACGGCATGCGCATGAACGTGAGACCGTTCGTGCGAAGCTGAATGATTGTTACGATGAAGTTTACCGAACCCAGGAGTGACGACGTAATCAAAAAAACCATACCGAAGAGCCACGCCGTTTGGCCAGTCGTTGCTATGACAGAAAGAGGCGCATAGGAAGTCCAGCCAGAGTTTGCCGCTCCACCGGGCAGGAAGAAACTTACGAGCATGATAACACCGCCCATGAAAAATACCCAATAGCTCATCATGTTCAGTTTGGGGAATGCCATATCGATAGTACCGATTTGGAGCGGCATAACATAGTTCCCGAATGCGCCAACCGCCAGTGGAACAACGCCAAGGAACACCATGATTGTTCCGTGCATCGCGCCGAGTTGATTGTAAAACTCCGGCAACATAATTCCCTCGGGCGCACGGTCCGGCCCAAGCCACGAGCCGATCCAGGGAATTGCTTCGCCCGGATATGCGAGCTGCCATCGCATAATCATCATCAACGTGAAGCCAAATAGAAGAAACAGCAGGCTGGTGATGCCGTACTGGATACCGATCACTTTATGGTCGGTAGAGAAAACGTAATGCCGCCAAAAACTCAGTTCATGATGATGTTCCTCATGATGCACGTGAGCGTGAGTTCCAACGCCGACACCCTCAACCTGTTTCTGTGAACTGTGCTTGCCTGCCTTTCCGGGCAGGGAGGTTTCGTCACTCAAGACGCAGTCTCCTTTCTATTTGATTGGATGATAATTCTCTCATGCGCTTTCAACGGAGGACTATTAAATGAGGAAGATTATTCGGCTACTTTGCTGCAAATTTGAAATCAGCAGTTGCCTTGCCGGCAGCGTCGACTTTCACCTTCGCTGTTTTGGTTCCGAATTTTTCGTGCCACGCTTCGATCGTGTACTCGCCTGCAGGAAGTTTACTGAGTGTGAATGATCCGTCATTCCCGGTCACTGCATAGAACGGATGACTGAACACACCGATATACGCTCCCATCCAGGTGTGAACTTCGCATTTCACTTTGAAGACTTCGGCCTTCTCGAATTTCTTTGTCAGCTTCATACCCTGTTTCGGCTGCGCAACATTGAACTGGGGATTGTCTTTTGACAGAGAATGGACATTGTGAAGCGTCGGGTCGCTGTTCATCACTTCCAATTCCTGGCCCGTTTGAATACCGAGAACGTGCGGCGTATACACACAACCTTTCTGGTCGAACGTTACTTTCTTCGAGGGCGCATCGAACTTTCTGTTTCCCAAACCGTCTTTGACATACACGAGCACGTTCTTCAACGTGTTATTAGAATTGACAACGGTTTCCTCGCTCTGATGCGGCTTCTTATGAGCCGCTTTGCAAACTTTATCGGCATCCATTCGTAACATTGTAGACTTGGGGGCGGTACCTTCAAACGAAACCTTCCCTGCTACATCGCCCGCCGGCGCTGAACCCATGATGCAAACGGAAAGCGCTGCTGTTACAATAAGATTCTTCATCGTTACTCCCTCTATGTGAGAATTTAGTTTGTGTAATATTATTCTTTTTATTGAATCTCTGCTACCGTCACTTCCTTGCAACTGTCTGCGATGGTGATCTGCCCAATATCCAAAGATGGTCCCTGATGGCCTCCATCTGTTTTTTCGCATCCCCATTCAACACATCCGGCAACGGCGACTGGCCATCGGGGAAGAACGTGGGCATGCGGGTTCCTTCCTGAATTTTTCCCGGATCGGCAATCCATTCAACGATCCACTCGGGTTTTAGTCGCGTGTGTGCCAGTGCGAGGTTCGGTGCGAGATCGGATGTAGAGACTTCTCCGGCTTTTGGCGGCGCATTGCCTGATGGATGACATTTCAAACACTGGAAGTCGGTGAAGATCTGTCGGCCGACAGGCAACAACACTGGATCGGGTTGCCAGGCTTTGTAATCCCGCAGACTCAAATCCTGCTTGCTCAAACCGAGGAAATATTTTTGCAGCTTTGAAATTTCCTCTTCGGAAAATTTGAACGTCGGCATCCGCGTTGGGATCCAGGGACGGATGGAATTGGGTTGCCCCACATACGAAGGATTCTTCAGGAAATCATGCAGCCAGGTTTCCTGAACTTTTTTCCCTTCGCCGGTAATAATGGGTGGCTGATATGCCGGCTCTTCGATGATGGAGGTAAGGTACGCGCCGCCTTTCTCAAGTTGGTGACATTGCTGGCAGTTGTACATGATTGCAACACGTCTTCCCTCTTCAATGTCCTGCTGTCTCTTATCGAATGCACGAATGTATTTGGGGTCGGGTGCGTCCTTCGTCTGAGAGAAAAGAAACATCCGCAAGGACGAAAGCTCATCATCCGTAAAAGCAAACACCGGCATTTTCTGCACAATGCGATCAGTCGCAAACACGCGGGAGTTCTTTAATTTGTTGAAGACCCAATCATGCGCGGTATGCGGAACGCGCGTGTCGCCGAAATCCATCTCTTCGACTTTCTTACGGCCGAAATTAGAGAGTGAAACCGATACGCGCCCCTCTTTTTCCATTCCTGGAATTATATGACAGCCATTGCAGCCATACTCACGGATAAGGCTCTCGCCTTTCTTGATTGTAGTTGAAGAAGTGAGATCGAGTGTCTTCGGGGAGATGCTCCTCTCATCTTTCAGCGTCATAAGATACGCAACGACATTTTTCGCTTCTCCGTCCGAAAGTCGCAAGCTCGGCATCTTGGTCGTCGGGTTATAGTGGCGCGGATTTCGCACCCAGTCAAAAATCCAATCGGGGTTTACCTTGCTTCCCACCCGCGAAAGTTCCGGAGCAATGTCGTAGCTCGTGCCGCGGGTTTCACGAACTTTTGTCATCCCACCGGCAACGTGACAAGCCTGGCATCCTACGCGCTCGAAAATTTCTTTACCTTGCTGTGCGCTTCCGCCTGCATACGACCCTTGTTCTGATGCAAATGCAAAGCTGCTCTTCCCAGAAACATCCATCAGGTAGGCTGTAACCGCCTCGGCCTCGGTGTCGCTGAACTTGAAGTTCGGCATACGTGTGTGAGGGTTGTATGCCTTCGGATCTTTCACCCACTGATAAATCCATGTTGGCGTTGTCTTGAATGCAATATTCGCAAGCTGCGGACCAACTTTGGGTAGATCCGTATAGCCTTTAATTTCATGACATCCGTGACAGCCCGACTCGATCATCAATTGCTTTGCGTTGCTAAACGCCGGCGCGTATCCAAGGATGCTTTCGCTTTCATGGCACTCGTTGCAAGACGCCCATACTTCCTTCCCTTTCAGGAGAGGGTTCTCCCAGTAATGGTCAGCTTCTCCGTGAGCCATACCCGCGGTAAGTGCTGCGCCTTGTCCACGGTGACACGGCGTGCAGCCGTATACCTCAGGATTATGAACGGCAATTAGTTCAGGCAACGGATGCTTCTTGTAGGGTTGCGGTGCATCCTCCATTAATTCTTCTTTCCATCCGAGATGACAAGTCTGGCATCGATCGATACGCGCCTTCGGATCGTTGAATGGATTGCGGTCGTAATCCAGCATCATCACCTGGCGGATCTGAATCGGAGCTGCGTCGAACCGCTCTCTCTTTGCTTGCCACTTCTCCACTCTTGCGAGCAGATCGGCTTCTGCCTTCTGTGCCTTCTTTATGTTGAGACGGTATTCGGTGAGAATTGTGAGGAGAGAATCTTTGCGGGCTTGCAGCACTTTCATGACTTGCTGATGCTTCGCCATCTGCGCTTCGTTATCCTGCAGCGTCTCTTTTTGCCCCGCATCCTCTTTCCCCTCGTGTACAGATTTTTTGTAGAAGTAATACGCCTCATCGCTGCGGCTCTTGGCAAATTGGAATTCCCGAGTCTCGTCGATTAACTTTTCAGCCGTCTCTTCGAACTCCTTCATCGTCCGTTTATATGGTTCTCCGTTCAGGGAGTCCTGCGTCGCTTTCAACTGCACTCGTGATTCAGTCAGTGCCGCTGAATCGAGTTCGCTCGCCGCCTGATCGATCCGTTGCTGGATAAGTGTATCCGCTACTTTGAAAAAGTCTTTCTGGTACTGCTTCCACGGACGGCGTGTGGATATTTCATCTACAACAGCCCACATGGTACCGAGAAATAACAATCCCGAAAGCACCAGATAATATGTGCTGTAATTGCGCTGCTCTATCGGAACTTGCGCACGATTCTTAAACAAGAACAACCTCCATACTCATTCGTCGGCAGATTAGATATTAAAGAACGGAGTAACGACAATATATTTAATGTTCATGGTGAGGCGTAAGAGAATCTTCACAGGAACTGCCGCCATCGTCAAAAAAAGAAAGGCGGTAATGCTGTACCGTATCGGCCCCAGCTTTTTTAGAAGATCGGTGTTTCTCTTCCACAGATAAAAAATAACGCCGGTTGCGTACCACCCCACAATCACAAGGCTTCCAAACATCATCGCCCATGGATTGAGCGAGTCGTCGACACGACGCGTTGGAATACCGAACAACTCCGTGAAATCAATGTTTGTCAATGCGACAACGCGATGCGTATCCCAATATTCCCACGGCCAGAATAAATTCCAGCCCGGGCCCCGAAAGAACGTTCCGAGAACAATCAGCGACACCCACAGCAATAAAAATCCGAAACAGAATGTGAGGATCGAAAATTTTCTCTCCTTGAACGTGTAATATCCGTTCCCTTTGGGATTGATGTCGATATACGGAATTACACACAAGCCCAATATAATGAGGGTCGGTATCACAACACCTGCAATCCACGGATCGAAATAGACAAGAATTTCCTGCAAACCAAGAAAATACCAGGGCGCTTTGGAGGGATTTGGCGTGAGCGCGGGATTTGCCGGTTCTTCAAGCGGCGCATCCAGCAAGAACGACCAGAATGTAAGGATGACCATGACAAGCAGAGACGCGAGAAATTCAACCTTCACGAGATACGGCCACACCTGCACTTTATCCGACTGCTTCGCTTCATCGGAAATGTCCTGGCGGTCATTCTTCGCTGCTTTGCTCATCGCAAACCACGTATAGAAAACCGTCAGCACAAGCATCAGAACAATCGGGACGTTGTCTGCTTTCGTTACGATCTTTAAGAGATATTCCATGAGTCTGCGAATGTTAATTCAATAGTTCAATCACTGCGTCGCTTGTCAGCGGACTTCGGCAAGTTGCAACATTTTTGCCTGCACGGAATCCAATAACGAATCGCGAATAAACGCGCTTGCATCGAGAATCTCCACGCCGATGAGCTCGCCCTTTTCATTCAATTCAGCAGTTATGTTTGGACTCACTTCAATGCTTCCGCTTTCCTTTTCATCAGTTATGGCGAGATGAAGAATGTCCTCTTTATCAAAATATGTCAGCCTAGATGTTTTCATGTTCAAACCTACCAGTTCTGATTCAAAAATTTATTTGTTGGCGAGTCGTGACATGGATTGTAACTGGTGTAATCAAGAATATCTTTGATGACAGACGTTGCCCTCGAACTAAAACTTCTTCGCTGTAACATCAGGTCCGGAAATGCCTCCGTCTTTACGTATCCTCCAGAAGTGAACCACCAAAAGTATCGCTGCGACGAGAGGAAGAAAAATGCAATGCAACACATAAAAACGAAGCAATGTGGGCGGGCCAACCTGCGTTCCTCCCAACAACACAAACCGGACGTCGTTATCGATCTTCATTCCGAGTTCGGGACCGAACGGACCTTCATGTCCGAGCAGCGGTGTAGCACGCGCCATGTTCGTTCCAACAGTAACAGCCCAAATTGCGAGCTGGTCCCACGGCAAAAGATATCCCGTGAAGCTCAAAAATAATGTTAGTGTGAGAAGGATGACTCCGATAACCCAGTTGAATTGCCGCGGCGGTTTATACGAGCCGGTCAGAAAAACTCTAAACATGTGAAGCATAACAGTGATGACCATCGCGTGTGCCGCCCACCGATGCATGTTGCGCATGAGGGGACCGAAGGCAACGTCGTTCATCAGGTATTTCATATCGTCGTACGCGTATTCTGCTGCCGGCCGGTAGTAGAACATGAGAATGACGCCGGTAACGGTGAGGACAATAAAAAGGAGGAATGTAATTCCGCCCATCCCCCACGTGAAGCCGATGTTCGTGGCGTGGCGC
>JBBRUI010000146.1:0-10861 GCA_038247945.1 Bacteroidota bacterium
ACCGGATCGTCGGAAACCAGGGCGGTGAGAACGGAGTTCTTTTTTGCATGCGCAAACGCGGGGAGGACGGCAGTCTGACCGATGTAGCCGAGCCCCACCACCGCGTACCGTATTTGTTTCGAAGCGGAATGTTGTCCGTTGGGTTTTGACTTGTTCATAAATTTTCTACTTTCAAATGATTTCGGTCGGGGGCCGGGATCAACCGCGGGCCTGACCCTTTCCTTTTCTTTTTCCGCTTTCTAATTCCTTGCGCGCCGCCTCCGCCAACTGTATGTAGCTTTCACGCACAGCATTTATCTCTTCTTCATCCATTTCCTCAAGATTAAGAAGCGTATTGCGCGCTCCGCCGATGGCTCTGATCAACTCATCTACTTTTACTTGCATTGCTTCAGAGTCCCTGTTTTGCGTATTCTGAATCAGAAATACCATAAGAAAAGTAACGATCGTAGTGGTGGTATTTATCACCAGTTGCCATGTATCGCTAAAACCAAATAACGGCCCGGTAGCTGCCCACAGTATAATCAGACCAACAGCCCCGATGAATGCGCCCGGATGTCCCGTTGTCCGCGCGATCCACTTTGCTGCCTGGTTGAAGATCATGGACAGGTTGCCCAATTTTGATTTTTCTATTTTGGAGGTCCGGGTCATTCCTTTGATTCCCTTTCATGAATCTCGGCTTTTTTCTGCCGCCCTGGTTTAAGTTCTACCTTTCGTACTACCACCTGAACAGCATTCCTCCCCGGCAAAATCTTCGAGCCGAAACGCGTTGCATACAGCAGCGTGAATTCAGCGCCAAACAAGATTATCTGGGCGGAATAATAGGCCCACAGCATAATAATGACGAGTGAGCTTGCCGCACCAAAAGTGGACCCGATAACACTGTTACCGAGATACAAGCCAATGCCAAGTTTTCCAAGAGAAAACAAGAGCGACGTTACGGCCGCGCCAACCCACACATCGGCCCATTGCACGAGAGCATCAGGAAGAAATTTAAATATGAATGCAAACATGACTGTGATCCCGACGAATGAGATCAGGAAATCCAGCACACCGACCAAACCGCCGAGAAGAGCGAACGAATTGCTGAGGTAAGCGCTGATGGCGGCTAACACTGCGCTGAATATCAGAGACACAAGCAGAAGAAATCCGATCGTGATGATCATCGTAAACGATAGCAAGCGGGCACGGAGGAATCCTAAAATCCCCAATGGTTTGTGTTCGACCCGCCAGATCGTGTTGAGTGAATCTCGAAGTTGAACAAAAACTCCCGTTGCTCCGAGAAGAAGTGCTACGATGCCGAAGATCGCTGCGGGTATGCTCGCACCCGACTTGTATGCGTTTTCGATCATCGATTGAACAAATTTTGCGGCGTCTGTTCCAATGAGTCCGCTAATCTGCGACACCAAATGTCCCCGTGCGGCATCCGGCCCAAACCCAAAACTTGAAAGCACCAAAACTATAATGAGCAGCGGCGAGAGCGAGAACACCGTAAAGTACGCCAGCGCGGCGCCTAAACTCGCGATATTATCATTATCCCAGGCAATCGCAGAATCTCTAACGAGCCGCCAAATATCTTTCACGCCCAAAATTTTCATAAGTTCAATCCACACTGTGTTGTTTATGGATCGGTGCCGCAATTCCTTGTTTCACCGGTAGTGCGGAAATACTCTCCATCAAGATAGTGAAGAGCATGAGCAGCGGCACCGCCAGGAACAATCCCATAATGCCCCACAACCATCCCCAGAGAATCATGGAGAGGACAATGAGAAGCGGGCTAATAGTAAAATGTCTCCCGAGAATCATCGGGGTAATAAAATTTCCTTCTACAAATGTAAGACACAGATAGAAGAGCGGGGCAAGCAATGCATGGCCGACGTCATCGAATGTGAACAGAGCAACCATCCCCACAACCACTTCACCGATCAGGGGCCCCACGTAGGGGATAAAGTTTATCAACCCCGCCATGACGCCCCACAACACGGGATTCGGCAAACCGAGAAAAAACATGGCAAACCCTATCAGGGTCGCCACGCATATATTTATCAAGGTCACGGTGAAGAGATAATTCGAAAGTCGTGCTTCTATGTTATGGATGATGTCCATGAATGATGTGTGATCAATTTTGGAAGAACACCATTTCGCAGGCACTGTCCATATCCCATCTCCGGAAGCGAGCAAAAAATACAACAGAATAATTATGATGATACCGTGGCCCAACAAAGTTTGCGTACTGCTGAAAAGTTGATTTGAAAACGAATGGTCAGTCAATTTGACTTCCCGCTTACCCTTGTCTTGCTCTCCAATCTTGCCAAGTTCTTCTGCAGCGCGACGTACCGCTTCAACGGGCCGCAGGACGTCGCGCACTTTCCGCTCAATCTTTGTAATCCGATCGGGAGCGTTGGACATCCAATCTTGAGCAGGGCCTATCAACTGCATTGAGGCAAACGCCACAACACTGACCAGAAGGATTACAATGATTGCTGCCCCCAGCATTTTGGGAATGTGCATGCGGTGTAATGCCCGGGCCGCGGGGTGCAAAATCATGTAGAGAAAAAATGCCAGTGTAACGGGAATGAGGATGGTCTGAGCAAAAAACAATCCGGCGAATAGCAGCAGGATAAAGATCCCCGATAGCAACGTTTGAGATGATGGCATGGACTTTTGAAAGGACCACTGGCTTCGGGGAGGTTCTGCTTCAGTTACTTTGGGATGACTAGTACTCATACGGTTATCGTGAGCGGGCTTTTTGGAGAGTCACAGTCCCCTAATAATATCAACGGATTCTCAAAATCCTTTCCCATATCGAAGATCCGCATATTCTCAAATAATGGTTTTAGGATCTCCAGTGACATTCCGTGTGCAAAATGGATCTCTTCAATTCGGCGATAGCCCTACCTCTTCGTTTCGAAAAGACAGGTGCCTCACCCCACCGATGAGGCACCGCTCTTGTTACACCGGACGTCTGCCTTGAATAATTCTGATAAGAATAACTGCCAAGGCAATAACCAGTAGAACGTGAATGAAGCCCCCAATTGTATAGCCGCTCACAAGTCCCAGCGCCCAGAGAACAAGCAGCACAACAAAAATTGTCCAAAGCATGTTTGCCTCCTTTACCGAATGTGAATGAAACGTGTTTCCCAATGCAATTCCTAATGAACCGGTTTTATCAGGAGCCTGATGGAGTAATTTGTTTGTTTTCCTCAGCCGCATCTTTCAGATCATCGTTCGCCATAATAGCAATCTCAACCCTTCGATTTGCCTGACGGCCAGTTGTCGTGCTGTTCGGAGACAACGGTTGTGTTTCCCCGTATCCGAATGTCGTGAACCGGGATCCTTTCACGCCCTGGCCTTTGGTGAAGTTCGCAACCGCATCAGCGCGCTGTTCAGAAAGCTTCTGATTGTACTCTTTCGATCCTGTTGAATCCGTGTGTCCTTCGACGAGTATATCAGTGTCGTCGTACTTGCTTAATATTTTTGCCAACTCACGTATGTTGCCTTCCGAAGCAGACGAGAGCCGGGAAGAGTTAGTCTCGAACAGCAACCCCGAATCGAACGTTATCTTGATTCCTTCGCCGATCCTTTCCACGCGAGCATTCTTTATGTCGCGTCGTATTTCCTCAGCCTGCTTGTCCATATAACGCCCAATCAACGCTCCCGCTGTGCCGCCAACCGCCGCGCCAATAATGGCTCCAACGGCAGTATTCCCTGCCGCGTTTCCTATTATGCCACCGATAACAGCCCCCGCACCAGCGCCAATGACTCCGCCCTTTACAGTCTTGCTTGAGCTGCACCCCATTGTTAAAAACGCGGTGCAAAGAAAAATGGTAATAAAGTTTCGAGCCGGACTCATAATATGATCCTTCCTTTGAGATGGGGGGTTTAGTGCGTGCGTATTTTTGCCGCAGATTCTTTAACAGCTTGAGCGATTTCATGGCCGCTGTTGTGACCGGTAACTGTGTTGGCAACAGCCTCCACACTTTCACGGGCCTTTCCAATCAGATCATCAGAACTTTTTCGAAGGCGTTTCATGTATCGCCCCATATCGTTTTTCAGATCGTCGGCTTTACGACCCATATCCGCCCGAAGATCTTCACCGCTCTTAGGCGCATACAACAAAGCAACCCCCGCACCAACAATACTTCCGATAAGCAACCCTTTCGTGAACCCATTTCCGCTATTACCCATGATGTCCCTCCACAAATTTGGTGACGGTTTTAGTGATCTGACTTGTTTAAGAACCGTGAAATTATACAACTCCTTTCATGGAATTACCATCGGGCTTACACTGTAAATCTCTGTAGAGTAATTGTAGGATGATAAAGCTAGGGAGACAAACGTAGATTTGAAAGTGTCAGAAAAGAATGTATCCCGTTTACGTATTGAACGCGACTTCAACGTAAAAAGCCGGGTGTTGTGGTGGCAACAAGCAACTACGCCCGCTTCTTGTTCATAACGCTACTTTTGGTTTTTGGCGGGATTTGATCCCCCAACAAAAGTCCCCAAGGCTTAAGCGACTCGACTCTGTCGAAAATTATTTTTAGAATCGCTACTGCAGGGAGTGCAAGAAACATTCCCGATATCCCCCATAGCATTCCGCCGAGAATTACTGCAATGATCGAAACAAGGGCGTTGATACTCACCCGTGAAGCGACGACATATGGAACAATGAAATTATTGTCGATAAACTGAATCACGCCGAACGTTCCAATGACTGCGAGAGGGTACCAGGCTGAATCCTTCGTGATCACGGCCATTATCAGAGGAAGCAAACCTCCGATCATGATTCCGATATACGGAATAAGATTCAGAATCGCAGCGATGATGCCAAACAGAATTGCGTAATCGATTCCCAGAAGAAGCAACGCTCCACTATTCAACACTGCGACTATACCCGTTTCAAGAATCAAACCCACTATATAACTTTTCACGACCGTCCGGGCTTCCTGCAACACCTCTTTGAGCATTCCTGACTTCTGGCCGGAAAATATCCGAAAGAAGAATTCAATTATAAGATCGTCATAGAGCAAGATTAAAAAAGCATACAGGGGGACGAGAACGATAAGAGTCGTAATCCCCATGAACGTCAGAAGAGTCTGCCCAAGAACTCCCCCCTCGCTTTCCCACGCCTGCGAAATCCCTTGTTGAAACCAACGCAATTGATCTGTATACGTAATCCCCCAGTTTTCCCGAATGAGAGCCTGCAATTTGCCGATATATTCCAAACCTTCTTTTTTCAAACGGGGAATATCTTCTCCAAATTGCCCTACTTGCATTCCGAGGAATGCCACAAGACCAGCGAATGCAATGCAGGCAATTGTTATCGCGATGGAGATTGAAAGCAAGCGGGGAAGTTTACGCTTCTCCATCATTGCAACAAGGGGATGGAGAACAACGGAAAGCAATGCCGCGTACGCCAAAGGAATCAGAACATCACGCCCGAAAAACAGTATTGTAATTGCAAGGGAGAGTCCGAAAAGAATTATCGTAATCTTTGCATACCACGGCAGTCTATAGTCAGTCATACAGTCTTAAATTATGGATAGAATGCACAAGCAACTTCTATGGCGGCTTGCGTACCGATAACCCAGATGATCACCAACTGTTTAGTTGATGGATAATGAGGAGAACATAGTTTAGAACTATTCACTTTGCGCCCGCGAGAGGAACATTGGCGGGACCGTTAATAGCGTGCCCATCCAGCTTGTCGAACCGCGAGCCGTGGCATGGACAATCCCAGGTTTGCTCAGATTCATTCCAACGTACGATGCAGCCAAGATGGGGACAGACGGCGGTGAACTTGTGTAGATTTCCTTTTTCGTCTCTGTACGCCGCGATTTTCTGCATGCCGCGGCGAAGTAAGGCTGCATTATCAGGTCCGATTTCCTTCACTGCATCGACGTCGCCCGGCGTGACGAGATCGATGTACTGGGCTACAAAATTCAATGTTTCCTTCGCGAATTTATCTGCTGAGAGGAGGGAGATACGGGAAGGTTCATACAGAACGGCCCACTCATTTTTTCTCCCCATGATAAGATCAGTGATCAGCGTTCCTCCGATCGTTCCGTGCGTCATTCCATTTCCGGAATCTCCCGACACGACAAATATATTATCTTCATCAGAAGGATTACGGCCGATGAACGCCAGTCCGTCAATGGGTTCCATTACTTGTCCCGACCACCGGTAGTCTATTGATTCAATCATCGGAAAGCGTTCTCGCGACCATTCTTCAAGTCGTGCATACCGCTCCGCACCGTCATCCGCTTGTCCGGTTTTATGATCTTCTCCTCCCACAATCAGGATGTCGTGGTTGCCGCCTTTTGTAACTCTCACATAATGGTACGGGTCGGGAGTGTCCCATAATAGTATTGTCGGGACAGATCCTTTCGGAATTCTTGCCCCAATAACATATGTGCGGTACGGTGCTTGTTTTGTATGAAGGACAACGAGGTTGTTCATCGGGGTATTTGTAGCGACTACAACGGACTGGCATTTGATTGAGATACCGTTATCCGTTTCGACTTTTGTATCCTTGCCACCCTGTACTTTTTCTGCATGCGTCTTGGTGTAAATCCGCCCGCCCATTTTTGTGATAGCTTCAGCCAAGCCGTTAACGTACTTCAACACATGGAACTGCGCTTGTCGCGGGAAGTGAAGCGCAGAACCAAAGTCGTATTCAGTGTATGGAATTCGTTTCACAAGAGTAACATCTTTCAGGCCCGCGCGATGGATCGCCTGCAGTTCCTTTTCCAATTGATCAGGAGAATCACCGGGAGGGACGAAAAGATAACCGTCGACCCGTTCAAATTCACAGGAAATTTTTTCCTTGTGAACAATTTCCTCGATCTTGTTTACGGCACTTGTGTGACTTTCCGCAGCAAGTCTTGCTCCTTTTTCTCCGTGCAGTCGTTCAATCTCATAATACCGATCATCAAGTGCATTTACGAGATGCGCAGTTGTTCTGCAGGTTTCTCCGCCACCCACTGCGCCATCATCAAGAACCACAACCGACTTTCCTTCTCGTGCTAAAAGGTAAGCCGTCGTCATGCCGGCAATGCCTGCTCCGATTATGCAGATGTCCGTCTCGGTATTTTTATTCAAAGCCGTTAAAAAAAGCGGCTCAGTGGTTGCATTCCAAACGGATGATGATTGTTCAGACTCGTTCTTCATTGGGTTTCCTGTAATTGTTTTTGCTTGCTGATAAAGAAAAGGAAAGGGGGAACCCTTTAGTTCCCACCGATGAAGGAATTCTCCTGAATGTAAGGCAACACCGCGTGGGGTAACTTTACTGGTCTCTGAATTAAAAATGCGTTCTTGCTATTTATGAATCGTTATCATAAAGTGAAGTCAAAAGGTCTCCCATGAAACTTCAATCCCTTCAAGATCTGGCAACAGAACAGCTTCAGGAACTCAATAGCGCGGAAGCACAGATCATCAAAGCACTCCCGAAGATGTTGAAAACAGCGCTTTCTCCGGGACTGCGAAAGCTCTTCCGCGAACGCTTGCGCCAGGCTGAGGTCCACGTTGATCGGCTTGAGCGAATATCAAAGAAACTTGGAACGAAGCCACGTGGACTAAAATGCAAGGGGGTGGAAGCAATTATCGGGGAAGGAAAAGAAAGTCTAAAAAGGAACGTGGAACCCAACAGGGTAGATTCAATCTTGATAGCTACGGCACGCCGCCTTGAACACTATGAAATTGCAGCGTACGGAACTGCAAGAACATACGTTGAGGCGTTGGGGAAAGGTCCTTTGGGTGAATTGCTTCAGGAAACATTGGACGAGGAAATCCGAATGGATGATAAGCTGAATACTCTTGCCGAGAAATCCGTGAACCTGGAAGCAGACATTAGATTGTAAATTAATTCAAAAAGTTGCCGGCACTTCTCTTTCAAGTGTCGTTTACTTTATCTAACTTCTTGCCACGCAGTTCGCCCGATCTAAGCTGCTCTCTTCTTATCACAATCTCTTCCTATTATGACAAACTTTACGATTCTGGATGGAAGCATTGTTGGAGTGTACCTGCTCGCAACAATGATTGCCGGCATTATGGTTAGGAAGTATGTCGGTAAGGTCGAGGACTTTCTGATTGCCGGACGTGAAATGGATGTCTATCTCGGCATTGCTTCCCTCGCAGCCACAGAGTTCGGAGTTGTTACGTGCATGTACACTGCACAAAACGGATACGAGTTCGGTTTTGCCGGTGCGACGCCTGGGATTTTAAACGCTCTCGCAATGTTGGTTGTAGGCGTAACAGGGTTTTGTGTGAAGCCCCTCAGAGATTCCGGCGTGATGACGCTTCCCGAGCTGTTTGAAAAGCAATTTGGCAAGCGAATTCGCTGGGCGGCGGGAGTTGTGATTGTTCTGGGTGGATTGTTGAACATGGGGGTGTTTCTGCGGACTGGTGGTGAATTTCTTGTCCTCGTTTGCGGGTTCGATGTTCGATATCTTGAGATTGCAATGACGGTGCTGTTGCTGTCAGTGGCTGTCTATACAATTCTTGGAGGGATGCTTTCGGTTCTCGTAACGGATTTTCTTCAGTTCATTGTCATGAGTCTCGGATTGATTGCAGTGACGGTTCTTATCTTGTGGAATGTCGGATGGGATACTCTCACCGCCGCAGTGACGACGCATTACGGAGAAGGCGGGTTCAATCCGTTCATTCATCCGAAGATGGGATGGGAGTATGTTGTATTCAACGCATTCCTGAATCTTGCGGCCGTCCTCACGTGGCAGACAACAATTGCACGCGTGCTTGCCTCGAAGGACACGCAAACGGGCTTGAGAGTCTACAAGAGAACGAGCTTCTTCTTCGTTGCCCGCTTTCTTATTCCCGGCATATGGGGGATTGCAGCGCTTGCAACACTTGCACCGGCAGTTGTTGGCGCGAACTCACTTCATGCGATGCCAATTTTTCTTAGCACCGCAGTCCCGATGGGGTTGATGGGAATTCTCGTTGCGGCAATGCTCGCGGCTGATATGTCGACCGATTCATCGTACATGCTCACATGGGCGAGCGTGATTTACAACGATATTCTGGCGCCGTTCCGAAAAGGCAAGTGGTCGGAAAAAAGGGGCTTGTTCTGGAACCGGACCATTGTTGCAATCATCGGAGTGTTTCTTCTTTTTTATGGATTGTGGTATCCTCTGCAAGGCGATCTGTGGACGTATCTCGGCGTGACGGGGACAATCTATCTCGCCAGCATGTCGGTGTTGTTGATATCGTGCTGCTATTGGAAACGCGCAAACAACTGGGGCGCTTCAGCAGCTATTATCTCCGGCGCTGTTATTCCGATTTCTTTTCTGGTGCTGCAGCAAATTCCTTCCGCCCGCCATATTGCCGATGATATCGGGCCATATTATTCCGGCATCGCAACATATCTCATAGCGGGTGCATCAATGGTTGTCGGCTCGCTGCTCAAACCTCAGAAAGGAGCGCAACAATGACCGTACACTGGTTCTGGTGGCTGCTCACAATGGCAAGCATTGTCTGGTACTCAACAATAACGATCTATGTGGCAATCAAGGGCGCAAAGGACATTAAGGGCATGTTGAAGCGCCTTCAAGAGAAATCATCCCAGCCGTCAAGATGAGTGTTGTTCATAATCCAGAAACAAATTGCATTGAATATTTTTATCTAACACCCTCATCGTAGCCGAACAACACGTTACAAGTCGTCGGACCATTGGTTTGTAATTGCGGTTCCCTGCGGTGGGGTTATTTTCCTTGGGAACATTCCCTTTCACTCAACAACCTGAGGTCGGTATGAAATCAATTCTTATCTTTGTGCTTTTTTTTATCTGTGTGATGTTCGTTGCGTTGCATGGTGCGGTTGCGGGATCCAATCCGCATAACGTGTTTACCATCGAAACAAAGAACGATGTTTCATCTCATTACTTCATCGATAACGGAAAGTACTTTTTTGTCCGGGCTGATGACAATCTCCATTTCTTTGATGGCGAGGGCGGGCAACAAATCTGGACCAGTGAAGTCCCTGATTTTGAGAAGATGGGAATGCATGTGTTGTGGGGAGAAAAGAAATATCTCGTCTCCACAGAAAATGAAGAGATTATGTGTTACGACGTGTACACCGGCAAAGTATCATGGAAACAGAAATACGAGGACATCGATCAGGACGATTATCTCGGTTATGATGAATTGAAAGACGGCTTGATGATCCAATACAAAGGAATGGTGCTTTTCATCAATGTGGAGACAGGAAAAGAATTGTGGCGTCACGAGTTCAAGCCGGAATCCGGCCGTCAGGACAAGGGCATGTATACGTTTTCGTCCACAGATTGGGATTCCAATAACAGAATCCTCCTTTCATCGAACGATGGTTTAGTGTTGCTGGATGCAAAGAGCGGTAAAGAATTATGGAAAAAAGAAAAAGACGCAGACCTGACGACTGAAGAGAATGTTGAGGCGATTGAGCATTACGGAACAAAAGTTCTGCTTATGTACGACAACGATATGATCGGGTTTCTCGATATGAAGAACGGAAAAGAGTTGTGGACGAAGAAGACAAAAATCAGCGACATCGAAGGTTATCTGACTCTGAAAAATGTTGCAGGGACTGACTACTTGCTGCTTTCGTTTGAAGACACGCAAATGATGGTGAACCTTACAAGTGGTGCCATCGCATGGGAAACAAAACCCGATCAGCTCGTGGGCCTTCTGACAAAATACAAAGTGTTGGATGGCGGAAAGAATATTCTTTGTTACTTCAAACAGAAGAATGCAGAAAAAGAGGACGGCACATACCTGATTCTTTATAAGTTGGAGACTAAAACGGGCAAGATCATCTACAAAGAGAAAATTGCTTTTACCGATTGGGCGCCACGGACGGGATTTCTTAATTTCAT
>JBBRUI010000147.1:0-10841 GCA_038247945.1 Bacteroidota bacterium
AGGCGAACGGCTCGTTCAAGTTTGGCCCTACATTGTTTTCCGAAGTCTCCATCAGCGATTTATCCGTTACAGACATTAACGGCGACGGTGTCATGGATGTGATTGCTCTGGACTGGCTCGCGAACCAACTTTCCATCTTTTACCAAATAGGACGACTCATTTTTTCCGAGCAGGTTTCCGTTTCGTTGCCGGGCGAACCGGCTGAACTTTCCATCTCAGCAATAAGCGCCGAACGGACGTTACGTGTTGCCATTACGTTCCGTGAATTGCAGCAAATACAAGTCTACTCCGGTAACTCGCTCGGCGATTATCGCCTTACAGCAAGTATCCCGTGCGGCAAGCAGGCATCAGGAATCGAGTTCACGGCGGTCAACGGGGATGACTTTCCGGACGTCGTTACCGGAACCGACCAGGGTATTGAAGCAACACTTGGCGCTTCGACAACTTCTTTTTCTCAACCAACGGTTTTTGGAATATCGACTTCCATCTCTTCGTGGACTCTCATGGATGTGGACGAGGATGGAAGGAAGGATTGTGTTGTCCTGGATAAAAGTGCTGGCCGCCTGATTGCTCTGGCAAATAGCGACGCCGCTGGAAAAGTCGATTGGCCATCCGAATATTGCGTAGGCTTAAAGCCGCAGGGAATTGTCGTTGCCGACGTGAATGGTAACGGAAAACAGGATATCGCGGTTGTCAATTCAGTTTCATCCACACTCTCGGTTCTTCTGAACAAAGGAAAAGGAAAGTTCAGCGGCCAACAGACCTTGAGTCTTCCTGAAGGCCCGACCTCAGTGCGGCTTGTTACCGGACTGCCCCGTAAAGAACTAACGCTTATATCTTCGCACGCTACTACAGATCGTTTCTCCGTTATCACCCTTGCAGACGATATCAGCCGCTCACGAATGTTCTCCGTCCCTACCGGTGCCGACCCATTTGTGGTTGTTGCCAGGCGCGATTCAACAGGATTGCAATTTGTTGTGCGGCATCAGAATTCCAAAGACCGATCGTACATGCTCTCGTTATTCGACCAACTCAGCCAGAGGCAATTTATTGAACGGAGCCTTCGTTCGACGCTTCCAACAAAAATTCTCGCGCTGAACGTGAGTGTCGGTGTGGCGCCCGGAACGTTTGAGCTTTTGTTCGCAACCAATGAGAAGGGCTCACGGCAGACAACAATTTCTCATGCAGTTTCGGATTCCGGTATGCAATTTGGCAGCGTGCGCCCGCTGTTCTCGTATTCCGACACGTCTTCGGCAACGAGAATAATTGTGGGCGGCTTCGTCAACAATGATGCATTCCGGGATGTGATCGTAAGTGTGGGTCCGCCGCGCAACGGACTCGGCATTTGGCACGGCTCAGCGCCCACTGCGGCACGGGATTCCGTTGAATGGGTGTACGGCGTACAGCCTGCGAATGATGATGCAATCATCCTTCGGGATATAAACAATGACGACTTTCCGGATATTACATGGCTTGATGCTTTGCGGCGTTCCGTTCTTACGATGTACGGAACAGAACGCAAGGGACTTCGCTCTCCTGTCACTGTAGTGCCGGCGGAAAAAGTGGAATCCATTCGGCTGGTAAATTTCCGCGACGGGGGGAGTACCGATCTGGTACTCTCACACAGCGACCGGGGAACGATCTCAGTCATTATGAATCCATTTACACGGTGAGAATGTGAACGCGGGTAGAAATCTTTTCATTCTGATTCTTGTATGCGGACTCGTAGTGACGCATGCAATGGCACAGCAGAACACTGTGTCGAATACGTCATCCGCGCATCAGAAGCTTGTCGATCGCTGGCTCGGCGGCATAACGACAGACGTGCCCAATAAATGCGGCCTCCCGGCAGTGGCGGAAGCGATGATGCACAGAAATCAATTGAGTCCGCGGGAAGAAGAATCGCTCGCAAAAGTGTTGACTCGCCCTGCAACACAAAAGAGCATTACCGCCGGAAGTTTTCGGATTCACTATGACACAGTCGGAATGAATGCGCCTGCCATGCTCGACTCGAGCCATACCCGCATCGAAGGTACAGCAGATCGCTACGCAGATTCAGTAGCGGCTATTGTGAATTACGCGCTGCGCTTCGAAAGAGATTCGCTCGGCTATCCTGTGCCGCCGAGCGATAACGGAACAGGTGGCGGGCCTGAGTATGACATATACATACAGGAACTTAGCTCACTCTATGGCAGCACAACACCGGAATCTCCCATCAACAACAAACCGGCAGGAGGGACGTTCACGTCGTATATTCTCATTGATAATGACTTCATGTTCGTATCGCCGGATAGCAACAAGGGACTTCCGGCTCTGCGTGTAACGCTCGCGCATGAACTACATCATGCAATTCAAATGGGTAACTACGGGTTCTGGTCGGGCGAAATTTATTTCTACGAAATGACTTCGGTCTGGATGGAAGATGCAGTTTTTACACAGGTGAATGACTATTACCAATACTTGCGATCTTCTCAAGGACAATTTCAAAGATCGGAAGCATCCTTCACATCCAACAACTTCATCATGTACAGCCGGGGAATATGGTGTCATTACCTGGCGAAGAAATATGGGCGCGAATCAATTAAGAGATGTTGGGAAGAAATCCGATCTGCACGCCCGTTTCTTGCGATTGATGCAGCCTTGAGCAGCGCGCCGTTCTCTGTCAGTTTGCGAAATGCTTTCATCGAATGGAATATCTGGAATTATTATACTGCCGGCCGAAGCGAATCAGTTCATTTTTATCCCGAAGGGCGGTATTATCCTTTGATGACACCGACGCGGATTGATTTTACCCCGCCATCACGCACGGTCAGCAACATTGTTTATCCCTTTGGCTCACGCTACTACGAAGTAACATCTTCACGCCAGAATCTCTCGTTGATTGTTCTGAATGTGAATTCAACACTTGCTCAGAGTGATAATGCAAACGCCCAATCCTTTTCCCTACTGCTCAACACGACCAAGGTGGATGATTCCTACAAACCAACCAGCGCTCAGATCTTCGTCAAGACAGATGTGGCAGATCCTACCAACTGGTATCTCAAAGATCTAATGGGTGCAGTCGCAAGCGAGTTGCCGTTCCCAAATCCTTTTTATGTGGATGGACAAAGCATTCTTCAGTTTCCTCTTTTATCATCATTCCAAATATCCGGATCCCTTACAATTTTCTCCACAAGCATGGATTTGATATACGCGGAGAACCAGGCATCATCGTTCCTCTCACAACTTGGAACTCATGTTTTGAAATGGAACGGGAGAAACATGGATAATAAGGTTGTGGGATCGGGAGTGTACATTTACGTTATCGTAACTCCGACGCAAACCATCAAGGGCAAAATTGCGGTTCTTCGGAAATGAACCTTCACTTCGAGGCTGCAGGAATCAAGAAAGTATTTAACCGCCGGACGGTTTTTGAAAACGTCTCTTTCTCCCTCAACTCCGGTGAGATTCTTCTTATTACCGGCCGGAATGGGTCCGGCAAATCCACGTTGGTAAAAATAGTCAGCGATGTTCTTTCACCCACAGAAGGGAAGGTTATTGTCCGGGAAGGGGAGAGGACTCTGACGGATAGTCGTTCCTCGCTGCTTGGACTCGTATCGCCCTATCTGCAACTTTACGATGAGTTTTCTGCAGAGGAAAATCTCTGGTACACGATTGCGTTGCGCGGGAAAATTCCTGACATCGTGCATATCCGTTCTCTTTTGAAAAGAGTATTTCTTTTGAATCGTAAAGACGACCCGGTCCGAACGTATTCCTCCGGCATGAAGCAACGATTAAAATATGCGTTCGCTCTTGCACACTCTCCCCATATACTTGTTCTGGACGAACCAACGTCGAATTTGGATACGGAAGGCACAGCAATGGTCAAAGAGATCATGAACGAACACCGTGACTCTGGAATTCTTATTGTCGCCACCAACGATCTCTCGGATGTTGACCGGTTTGATATTCAGGTTGATCTTAATGTCGCGGCCCATGCATAACGCTGAGCAATGGCTTCGGTCTGCACTAAGCATCTTTAAGAAGGACTGGCATTCCGAGATGCGCACGCGCTATGCAATCAGTGCGTTGCTCATGTTTGTTGTTACAACAATTTCGATTATGGTATTTGCGCTGGGAAGCGAAAGCGCTCCCGCCGATGTTCTATCCGGTATGTTGTGGGTTGTCATCTTCTTTGCTGCTATGTCCGGACTTGCCCGCACGTTCGTGGCGGAAGAAGAACGCGGTACATCCATGACGCTTCAGCTTCTTGCAACCCCAAGCGCGATCTATTTTGGAAAGCTTCTGTTTAATCTTGTTCTCGTCACGGGGGTCAATGCGCTGACCGTACTTCTGTATACGATCTTTCTGGCGGGGTTCGTGGTCAAAACGTATTCTATTTTTATTTGGACGATAGCGTTGGGCAGCATTGGGCTCGCTGCTTCCTCCACGATCATAGCGGCGATTATCGCCAAAGCGAACACGAAAGGAACTTTATACCCTGTTCTTTCATTCCCTATATTGTTACCGCTGCTGCTCACTTGCATCAATGCCACGCGGCTTGCGACTGAAGGCGCATTCCTGAGCGAATCTTTCGGTGAATTTCAGTTCTTAATTTCATATGTTGTTGTAGTGATAACCGCATCGGCGATACTCTTCGAATATATTTGGAAGGATTGAATGTTTAAGGCGGTTCTTTTTGTGTGGATGACAACCATTATCGTGCTTGCGCTCGGGTTACCGATGGTCGCCCAGCCGCAGGCGTGGTATCAATTTCCCATTATTCCTGCGTTAGGAGAAAAAGCCCGCATCATGTTCTTTCACGTGCCGACTGCGTGGCTGAGCAGCCTGGCATTCGTCATCAGTATGATCTACGGAATTCAATATCTTCGTAAGAAGAGAATGGACGACGATAACAAGTCAGCGTCTGCCGCGGGTTTGGGATTCCTTTTCTGCTTTCTCGCAACAGCAACAGGAGCAATCTGGGCGAAATTTAGTTGGGGGACGTATTGGAATTGGGATCCGCGCCAGACTTCAATCTTTGTGTTACTTCTGATTTACGGCGCGTATTTCGCGCTCCGATCCGCCGTTGAGGTTGAAGAAAAGCGGGCAACGCTCTCTGCAGTGTATTCGATCATTGCTGCAGTCACCATGCCGTTCTTTATGTTCATCATGCCGCGCATTCTGGCGAGTCTGCATCCCGAACCAATTCTGAATGTGCAAGGTAAGGTGGAGATGAACCGGACAATGCTTGTAGTGTTTCTGAGTTCCCTCGCAGGATTCACCGGCCTTTTTTATTGGATGTGGAAACTGCAGGTTCGTACGCGCACACTTGAGTTGAATCGAAAATATTAAGGAGCTTCTTTGACTGGATTCCTATCGCAAAATGCTTTGTATGTGGTCTTGCTCGTGGTGCTCGTTGTTTGGATTGGCATTTTTGGTTACATGAACCGTATAGATAAGAAACTTAAATCCTTAGAACACGGTAAATGAGAGTAAGGAACAGAAAATGAAACCTAAAGTCATTGTTGCCGCAATAATCATCGTCGGGTTTATCATCTTCGGCTCGTATTCTTTTCTAGAGAGCAATGTCGAGTATACGGATGTTGCCGGGGCGATGAAGAGCCACAAGAAAGTACAGTTAAAAGGCGAGTGGAGTAAGGAAAAGGAATCAGCCTTCGATCCGAAGACTTCGACATTTACGTTTTATCTGAAAGATGAGAACGGACGTGAATGCAAAGTTGTGTTGGATGGAGCAGCGCCGAACAATTTTGAACTTGCAACCAGCGTGGTTGCAAAGGGGCGGTACATGCCTGACGCGGGATACTTCCACGCTACTGAGGTGCTAACGAAGTGTCCGTCGAAATATGAGGCACAAGCTGACGAAGTAAAGAAAAGCGTTTAACGTTCTTTGAAGTTTACACACTTGCAGACATAAGGTAATCTATGCTTGGTGGTATTTTAGTGAAGTTGGGTTTTCTTGCCTGTCTTGTTGCCGTCGCAGCCTTCTTTGAAAATCATCGTACCGGAAGTACGCGAGCGCTTCGCATCGCGCGTGCATCTTTCCACTCGACCGTCGTGCTGGTTCTTCTCATCTCCGCCTACCAACTCTACAACATTCTCACGCACCAATTTCAGTTCACGTACGTGTGGAGCTACAGCTCGCGTGAGCTTTCGCTGCCTCTGTTAATTTCTACCTTCTACGCGGGACAAGAAGGCAGCTTTATGCTTTGGACACTCTACACCGCGTTGATTGGCGTCTTCCTGATGCGGGATTCATCCCGGAAGGGTTATGAGCCTCAGGTGATGACAGCATTCGGTTCCATCTTGTTAATGCTCTTGCTGATGATGGTGCTCAAGAATCCCTTCGCGCTTGTTTGGGAGTCGTGGGAAGGTCAGGTCGAAGCAGGCTTCGTTCCACCAAATGGCAGGGGACTGAATCCGTTATTACAAAATTATTGGATGGTGATTCATCCGCAAGTATTGTTCAGCGGCTTTGCTGCGATGGGTGTACCGTATGCGTATGCCATAGCCGCTCTCCTGAAACGCGATTATAACAATTGGATTCGGCCGGCCACCCCATGGATAGTCTACGGCGCAACTGTTCTGGGTTGCGGCATCATGATGGGCGGGTTCTGGGCGTACGAGACATTAGGCTGGGGCGGATACTGGGGCTGGGACCCGGTCGAAAATTCTTCCCTCGTTCCCTGGCTGTTCGCTGTTGGGACCATTCACACGATTCTTTCGCAGAGGAAAAGCGGAGCGTTTGTGCGTACCAACCTCGTGCTTGCCATGATGTGTTTCCTAACGGTGTTATACTCCTCCTTTCTTACGCGGAGCGGAGTCCTTGGCGATACTTCTGTCCATTCTTTCGTCGATCCCGGAATGATGGTCTATTGGTTCCTTGTCGGGAGTATCGTTGCCTTTGCAGGGGTAGGAGTAGGGATGTTGATCTACTACCGAAAAGAAATGCCAAAGGTGCCGCCCAGGCATTCGTATTTCTCGCGGGAGTTTGCCTTGTTTCTTGGCTCAGCAACTCTCGTGTGCGCTGCCATTTTCATTACCGTCGGCACGTCCGCTCCACTTATCACGCAGATATTTCAGGGAAAGACAACTGCCGTCGACACCTCATACTACGTTACGACAATTGTTCCGTTGGGAATTCTGATCGGGATTCTTGCCGGCGTTGGACAGTTGTTATACTGGACACGAACGGACCACAAGGGAATTGTTAGGCTTCTCATTGCTCCGGTTTCCGTCGCGTTAACATTGACTTTAGGTTTGGTGTTATTCTTCCAACTCAAAGACATTCTCGTAGGTCTCTTTGTGTTTGGCGCAGCGTTTTCGCTTGCAGCGAACCTCATGGTGGGGTGGCGAATCGTAAAGGGAGATCCAAAGTATGCCGGCGGGTCGATCGCACACGTTGGGATCGCGATAATGTTTCTTGGCTTCGTCGGTTCGGCTAAATATGACGATAAGGAAACCCTTTCTCTTGCTCAAGGTCAAAGCGTCCATTGTCTGAATGGATATAAGCTTACGTATACCGGATACAAGCCAATTGATGGCGAGAAATATGCCTTTGAAGTCGCGGTTGAGAAAGATGGGCGAACGTATACAGTGTCTCCGATTATGTACTACAGCAAATTCAATGAAGGCCTGATGCGTAATCCGGACATCGTCAATCTGATCACGAAGGATTTCTATGTCGCACCGCTTTCGCTCGAACAAGCGGGAAGTAAAGAGGATGCCTCAGGACAAAGGATCTCGTTGAAGAAGGGTGAGATGAAGAAAATCGGAGAGTTGGAAGTAACGTTTGTGGATTTCGATTTTCCGGTGGATCAGAAGGCAGCCATGCTTGAGGGAAGGGAAGTCAAGATCGGAGCAGTTCTGAAGGTGAAGGAGTATGGGAAGCAGCCTGTCGAAGTTGCTCCGGCGAAAGTTATGGATAAGGGGGAAGCAAAGGACAGACCCGCAACGTTCAACAAGACCCATCAGTTCACGATTGCGAATATGAAGCCAGACAAGGAGAATAGAGAAAACTCCAGCGTCGAGATTGGCTACAAAGATCTCAGTTTAAATGGCCCTTCCAAGAACTCAGAAAGTGATATTCTGGTCGTCGAGGCAAGCGTAAAGCCGTACATCAATCTTGTGTGGTCGGGAGTTATTGTTGTGTTGGTTGGTTTCATCGTAACAATTGTAAGGCGGGCTCAGGAGGCACGGCTGAAGGCAGCGATTGACGCTGTTCTATGATTATCTCGCTTGTACTCCCACGCCGAATCGATACACCATCTCACCTCCATACCACGCTCCCACCCAAATACCGACCACTCCCAGCAGGGCAATTCCAACAAAACCCCATCTCCACTTAGACGGAAGTTCGCCTCTATTTGCAATGCGCCATAGAAGTAAGGTCGCATAAATTCCAGCTTCGACAAAAGCTAACTGCTGATGTGTTTGGAAGTGGTCAAGTGCGGCGGGAGCTATCCACACAGTTTTTTCTGCCTGCAAACCGCTCACGATTGCTGAAGCCAAACCGAGAGTACCGAACACCATCGTCCACCAACCGGCGGCTTGCAATGTTTCCTTCTTCCAGAACATTCCAACAAAGTCAAAAAGAAAACTGCATGTCAGCAACGCAATGGGTAAGTGAATTAAAAGAGGATGGATATTGGGCATAAGTTATTAAACAGATAATGGTTAGATGGTAAGCGCGAAAGGATCTGATATGCCAACCATATTGACTGAGAAAAAAGGCTCGCCATACTTTCGTCCTATCCTGTCTCCAAAGTACTCGAACCTTGTCCGAAGCATTTCCATAAACTCCGGGCTGCTTAAGAACGTTTCCCGGTCTTTGTTTTGCGGATCGTAAAATTGAGATTTGAAAGCGCGAACCGCATCCATCCGCTGCTCAAATTCGTCAGAAATATCAACAATAAAGGACGGGATGAACTCGTAGGTCTGCATGAAATGGTAATAGCTTCGCGGGCTAAAGGGTTCTTGCGGGATGCCGTTCTCTATGGTCTCAATCTTTTCAAGTCCCGAATAAAACCAGGCTTCTCGACAGAGGTGATGGGCGTGCTCATGGTCCGGATGTCTTTCCATCCAGTGGGGAATTAACAATATCTCAGGACGGTATGTGCGAATTAACTGAATGAGTTGGAGCTTGTTCGCTTCATTTATTTCTATGTTGCCATCTTTCATCCTAAGATTTTCCCGAATGTGCACACCAAGAATTTTCGTCGCGTCTTTTGCTTCAGCTTCCCGGATCGCCTGAGTACCTCGGGTTCCTAATTCCCCCATCGTCATATCTATCACGCCCACCTTTCGTCCGGCCTTTACCATTTTGATGATGGTGCCCGCGCAGGAAAGCTCTATGTCGTCCGGGTGTGCTCCGATTGCAAGTACGTCGAGTTTCATTTCGTCTGGTCCGTTTTTGAATGGGAAAAATATAAGTATAACTACTATCGAAGGCAACGAATGGTAGTGTCAGTTCAAGCACTACCCCCAAACTCGTATAGTTGGATATGAAAAGCGATTTCAAGATATTTAGGTCATGGATTCTCAACTCTCGCTTTTATCAGACAATGTGGACGAAGAACAACGCCAGGTTCTCTCCGTTACGCAGGTAACCCGCCAACTCAAGCAAACCATAGAATCGAAGTTCTCCTCAGTAAGCATCGTGGGAGAAATCTCCAACTTTAAATTCCATACTTCAGGACATATGTATTTCGCCTTGAAGGACGCGGGCGCAACAATTTCTGCCGTTATCTGGAAGAGCAAAGCTCAATTTTTGAGGTTTACACCCGAAGATGGGATGAAGGTTGTCGTCAGCGGGCGAATTACGTTGTATGAAACACGGGGAAACTATCAAATTGATGTTTGGAGCCTCAGGCCCGTTGGAGCCGGAGAGTTGCAGATTGCGTTTGAACAGTTGAAACGGAGACTTGGGGCTGAAGGCTTGTTCGACGATAGATACAAGAAACCTCTGCCAGGATTTCCTGAATGCGTCGGGATCGTGACTTCGCAAACGGGCGCGGCACTGCAGGATATGTTACACATTCTTCGACGTAGATTTCCCGGCTTGGAGGTGATTCTCGCTGCGGTCCGGGTTCAAGGTGCGGGAGCCGGCCGTGAGATTGCACAGGCAATAGAAGATTTCAATTCCTACGGCTGTGTTGATGTACTGATTGTAGGGAGGGGAGGAGGCTCGGTGGAGGATTTATGGTCGTTCAATGAAGAGGTCGTTGCACGTGCGATTTTCAATTCCACTATTCCCGTCATTAGCGCGGTCGGGCATGAGATTGATTTTACAATAGCGGACTTTGTCGCAGACTTACGCGCACCGACTCCCTCTGCAGCAGCCGAACTGGTGGTTGCCGAGCGGTTTGCAATTCTTGAAACTATACGGAATAATTGGTATTATATTCAAGAAAATGTATCAAATGTGGTAGGTTACAATAAAGAACGTATCCGGAATCTGCTGAAAAGTCACGCATTTAATACGCCGGTTGATTTGCTTCGGCAATACAAGAGGCGGGTGAATGAACTGGAACGGAATGTTACCTCCACAATGGCGCACCGACTCTCCATGTTAAATGCCCGGGCTGAATCCCTCCGTCATCAACTTATTGCGTTAGATCCTAATGCAGTTTTGCGGAGAGGTTACACAATCGTCCGAAAGCACGGGCGCGTAGTTGGCTCCCATGCGTTGTTGAAATCTAAAGACGATATTGAAATTACGTTTCATGATGGTAAACTTTCATCCAAAGTTTCTTGATGGGATCATCAAAAAAGGAAAGCAAACGAACATTCGAGCAATCTATGAGGCGATTGGAACAGATTGTCGAATATCTTGAACAGGG
>JBBRUI010000148.1:0-10818 GCA_038247945.1 Bacteroidota bacterium
GTCAGCATATCGATGCTGTTAACTGCTTTGATCGCCCCCGTCTTGGGAGCGGCGAGTGATTTCTCCCGACAGCGCAAACGATTCCTCTTTATTTTCACAATAGCATCGGTTGCTTGTACCGCACTACTGTATGGTGTTCAAGCAAACATGATCTTTGTCGGTTCAATTCTTTTCATCCTCGCGAACATCGGATTTGAGGGCGGCATTGTATTCTACAATGCGTTCCTTCCGTCGCTCACAGAAAAACAATTTTACGGCCGGATTTCCGGTTACGGTTTTGCGATGGGCTACGTCGGATCGCTTGTCTCGTTGCTTATAGCAATTCCGTTATACAAAGATGGTTTTGTTACGGAGAATCTTGGCAATGTCCGCCTTAGTTTCCTTCTCGCCGCGGCAATGTTCTTCATCTTTTCACTTCCGCTTTTTCTTTTCCTTCGGGATAAAAAGACGGAACGAACAGCATCCACTTCCTACCTTCGTGAAGGATATGCACGAGTCATCGCAACGCTAAAGCATTTACGATCCTACAAACAGGTCGCAACATTTCTTCTTGCATTCTTTTTCTACAACGACGGAATTCTTACAGTCATCTCGTTCGCTTCGATATTTGCGCAAGAGTCGCTGCAGTTTTCGCTCCAGGAAATTCTTTTGCTCTTCGCCGTCGTGCAAGCATCCGCAATTGTTGGCTCGCTGATCTTCGGTTCGCTCACCGATAAAATCGGACCGAAGAAAACAATCGTGATCAGTCTTGCGTGCTGGATTCTGGTTGTTATCGGCGCGTATTTCGTTCATTCGAAAGAAATTTTTTATGGAATCGGGATTATTGCAGGCGCAAGCATGGGCGGGTCGCAATCGGCAAGCAGAAGTTTTATGGCCCTGCTTGCTCCGCCTGAACGTGAAGCGGAATTTTTCGGATTCTACGATGGCTTCTGCGGAAAGGCATCCGCCGTTATCGGTACATTTATCTTTGGAATCTTGTCGTGGGCAACGGGCAGTCAGCGGATTGCTGTCCTCTCAGTGGGTTTCTTTTTCATTGCCGGACTTTTGTTGCTTTATCGGGTGAAAGAGCCGCAAAGAGCCTAACTTTACTTTTCAGCGCCTCTTGGTTACATTGGTTTGGATACTGAGCATGGATGCAAGAATAGAATGAGGGGAGCGTTGCCCGCCATACATATCGACCGTCTTACCCATTAGCCCAAACAATCCACAAGCGATACACTCGTTCATCTCTATGGCGACATATTTTATATCCGACGTGCATCTGGGGCTTGGAACCAGGGAAGCGGAAAAGATAAAGGAGGACCGGTTACTCGCATTTCTGCGGGGAATCTTTCCTTCCACCGACACGTTGTTCATCCTTGGCGATCTGTTTGATTTTTGGTTTGAATACAAAACCGTCATCCCGAAAGGATTCCACCGGACACTTACCGCACTGCAGGAATTTACTGATGCCGGCAAACCGATCCATTTTCTTGTCGGCAATCATGATTGTTGGATGAGCGATTTTTTTGAGAAGGAGTTGGGTATAACTGTTCATATGAAGTCGTTTGAGACAGAAGTACAGGGCAAACGGCTGTACTTGCATCACGGAGACGGTCTCGCGGAAAATGACCTGGGCTATAAGATGATCAAGCCGGTTCTTCGAAATAAATTTAATGTGTGGATGTACCGATGGCTTCATCCTGATATCGGGGTCCGGTTGGCGCGGGGGTCATCGCGGTCAAGCCGGCAATATACATCCAACAAACATTTTGGCGAAGAAGAAGGAATGATCCTGGAAGCAACGAAGAAAATTCGTGAAGGTGTAGACATCGTCATGATGGGGCACCGGCATCAACCGAATTTCCTGAACATTGAACACGGCATCTATATAAATTTGGGCGATTGGATTGCATTCAACACGTATGCGGTGCTTTCTAACGGCGCCATCGAACTGAAAACATGGAAACCTGAACCCTGAAGTATGCCAGACTATTCTAAAGAAGAAATGGACCGGTACTTTAACGATCCCGAATATCGCCGGAAGCAATCCAGAAAATCGCGGTTTAACTTTAACACTCACCAGAAGTGGATTGTTGCGGGGATAGCTGCGGTATGCTGGATTGCATTCATTATCTACCTCACCTCCGGCCTTCCGTCCCTCGAAAAAATTGAAAACCCCAAACCCGAACTCGCCACCAAAGTCTACTCCGCCGATGGCGAAGTGCTCGATCAGTTCTACGTCAAGAATCGGTCAAACGTATCCCTGAAAGACCTGCCCAAGCAGACAATCGAAGCTCTCATTGCCACAGAAGACAAGAACTTCCACGACCACTGGGGAGTCGACATCGTGCGGTTCATGAAGGCAATGGTGAAAAATGTGTTTTCGTTGCAACTCAAAGAAGGCGCAAGCACAATCACCCAACAGCTCGCCCGCAATTTATATCTCGGAAGAAATGATAGAAATGTCTTTGACAAGGCTGTCAGGAAAATGCGCGAGTTTATCACCTCCGTACAGTTGGAGCGCAGGTTTACGAAAGACGAGATTCTCGAGTTCTATTTTAACGTGGTGTATTTCGGACGCAGCTCGTATGGTATTTCTTCTGCTGCGCAGATTTATTTCGGAAAACCTCCATCGCAGCTTTCGTTGAGCCAAACTGCAACTCTCATTGCATTGCTTAAAGGTCCGGGCTATTATGATCCGCTCCGACATCCTGCGCGGGCGGTCGCACGAAGGAATCTCGTTCTTTCGCAGATGGAGAAGTATGAATTCATAACGACTGCAGAGGCGGACGCAGCGCAACAAGAAAAGCTGGTAATCAAAACCGAGGAGGAAATTCTCACAACGGGGATTGCTCCACATTTTGTTGAATACGTTCGCCAGCAACTGCGCGCGAAAGCGGAGAAATATGGCGTCGATCCATTGCGTGATGGCCTTTCCGTCTACACCTCGTTAAACGCGAGAATGCAGCGCCACGCAAATCAGGCAATCGAAGAACACATTTCTGAATATCAAAAATCATTCGATAAACTGTGGAATTGGAACAAGCACAAGGATGCGTTGCAAAATGCGGTAGACCTTGCCGTGTGGACGTCTCCCCAATTCAGAATTGCCGAAACGAACCGTGCCCGCGATAGTATTGCCAAGTCGTTGCGCAACGACCGCCAATGGATTGATTCAATCCTCACCGTCGCCAAGCAAATTGAAGTCGGGTTTGTTGCCATAGATCCGAAGACGGGAAATATTCTGGCAATGGTCGGCGGTTCGAACTACCGGAAGTTCAAATACGGACTGAATCACGTTACGCAAATCAAGCGGCAAGTCGGGTCGGCATTTAAGCCGTTCGTCTATACAGTTGCAATCGATAACGGCTATGCGCCGACGTATGAACTGCTCAATCAACCCGTCACACTGATTATGTCCGATGGGAAACGATGGACGCCGCAAAACAACGACCGTACGTTCAGCGATAAGATGACGATACGACAAGGATTGAAGAAATCGGTCAACCTTGTTGCTGTGCGGGCGATAATGGAAATAGCTCCGATCCGGCAGGTAATCCAGTACGCGAAACGAATGGGCATTACATCTACATTGCCGCCGTACGAATCGCTTGCCCTCGGCTCTGCGGATATCTCACCCATGGAAATGACATCCGCGTTCGGAATTTTTGCGAACCGGGGCGTGCTGGTTGAACCTATTTCAATTTTGAGGATTGAAGATAAGAACGGAAACGTTCTTGAGGAAGGGAATGCCGGGAAGCGCGAAGTTCTCAGCGACGAAACGTCATTTATTATGACGACGATGCTGCAAGGCGTGGTGGATGAGGGAACGGCAACGCGCATCCGGAGATTCTTTCATCTCCCTGCCGCCGGAAAAACCGGAACGACCAACGATTACTCCGATGCATGGTTCGTGGGATATACGCCGCAGATCGTCGCCGGTGTGTGGGTGGGTTTCGATAATAAGACAGTTCGATTCACAAATTCAGATGGTCAGGGCGGCAGGGCGGCTGCGCCAATCTGGGGCCGGTTCATGAAATATGTGTACTCAGACAAGACTATCAATATGCCCCCTCAGTATTTTGCGCGCCCATCGACGGTATTCAAGGATTCTATTTGCGTGGACACCAAAGAACTTGCCACGGAGTTTTGCCCCGAAAAGATGATTGAGTATTTTACTTCAAAAACACGTCCCGGGACCTGTACAAAACATACAACCGCTGACTGGAAGGATCATGTGGAGGAGAAAGAAACAATCAACTATTGATTGTTGGAGCGAGTCAGAGCAGAAAACAAAAATGCCCGGTCAACGCCTGGCATTTGCATGTTGGTATCAGGCAAAATCAATCCGCCCGTAAATCATGTTCGAAGATATCATCATCCGCGGGAGAACCAGCCAAGACACGAGCTTCTTGTTTCTTTTTATCGATGAGCATTAGGGGAACCGAGGCGAGAGCTAACAACGCAAGGTATTTAAAAAATCTCATACGGTATCTCCCCCAAAAAATGAATGAACTGTTCGCAACTGGTGTAATGTACGTCCGGGCATCGGCGAACGTGGTGACTCTTAACACATGATAAACACACAAAGGAAAAGTCCCGTCGAGTATTTGTCGGCGGGACTTCGCACCAGACAACTATCTTGAAACAATCATCTCATAAGAACCATCTTCTTCATCAGGTTCACATTACCATCGGCTGTCATGCGGTAAAAATACAGGCCGCTCGAAAAGCCTTTGGCGTCGAACTTCAACGAGTGAACGCCCGCCGGCCTCACTGCATCCAGTAACGTTGCCATGCGCTGCCCGATGAGATTATACACTTCAATTTTTACGTTGCTTTCCCGCGGCAATGCATATTCAATGTTCGTCGTCGGGTTAAACGGGTTGGGATAATTCTGATTCAAACCAAATTCTGTTGGTAGAGATTTTTCTTTCACACCCGTTGGGCCGGACGGAATGATGCCTTCAGTGTAATATACAGAGCCATCAAGATCTACCTGCTTCAACCTGTAATACCATGTTCCCGCTGCCGGATTCACATCTGTCCACGTGTAGTTCTGCGGTTCGAGTGTTGTCCCGTGACCGGGAATTAATTCAGAAATTGTTTGATACGTTTCGAGTTGGCCATTAAGCGATTTCTGGACGAAAAAGCCGTAATTATTTGTCTCGGTCAGTGTCCTCCAATTGAGGCGTATGTGTCCCTGCTGGTTGATAACTGAACCGGTAAAATTCACGAGTTGTACCGGAAGGGGAGCCGTATATGTTACGGTAAGTATCAATAATCTATTTCCGGAGTTTGGGCTATTGAGCGTCGTGTCATCAGTTCCAATCATAGTTACATTGATAGGATTGAGCCCGGTGCCCGCTAAGCGTCCTTGTGCCCACGTTGGCAAACTCCATGAGATGGTGGCTGATGTTCCGCTGCCAAGCTGATATTTTAATTCGTGAATCCTATCTCCACTTGTTGCGACCGTTCCTTGCCGATAGTCTCGAATCAGCCCTTGCCCCATCGACGGTATGCCAATATCCTCACCGATGAAACGGGCATCAAATACCCCCGAGGGCGGTAAAGGCGGACGTTCCACTTCGCCCAAGGACGCATCTATACCATCGGTCGCTGCAGGGTCTACACCCGTCCACAACTGCTGGGTTCCACCTGCATTGTCGGTAACCATGAGCGAGAATTCAAACTGTGCCATCTGGTACGTCACTGCCAGTGTTGGGCGATTCGCAACGGTGGGGTTGTCTTTTGTGTCGAATCGTTTGCTGGTAGCACTCGCGGATTCATTACCTCGTACCACCCAACCGAAGTTAGTGGAGGGCGTGGTCACCCATTGCTGAACGTCGCTCACAAGGGTGGTGGTAGATGTCCAGGTATATGCGCCAACCCCTCCAACGGCAAGACCGGCACTCGGCGTTGGAGAAAAATCGCCACCCTGACTTGTCCAAACTGCCGAGTTGAAAAACCTATGAGCCCAAGTAGCATCGTTTGTCGTGGATGGTGCGCCGCTTCCTTCATTTTCGTTGGCATTCGAAGTTCCCTCACCCCACAAGGCGGTAGCACGATGTAGATTGATGGTTTGATCTCCGGAACCTGATCTTGACATATTCAAGGTGAGCACCGCGTTTGTAACCCTTGCATTGGTAGGAATGGCCGCTTCATCGAAACTCACCAAACCCCGTCTTATGAAGCCTTGGTTTGTCTTTCCTGCAAAAAAATTATCCCCGGCTCCATTACTCTTGTTGCCGGAGACATCTTCATACAAAGTATTATCCTTGTTTGCAACAATGGAGATTTGTGTTTGTGCCGAAGCAGAAACACCCATTGATAGCACAATCAAGCCAACGATCACAAACCATGCGTATTTCACAGAATCCACTCCTTGTTTACTTTAAAATGAGCATCTTTTTTGTCTGCACGAATCCGCCTGCTTCCAACTTGTACAAATACATTCCCGACGCAACATCGCTCGCATTGAATTCAACTTGATGGTAACCAGCCACATATTGGTCGTTGACCAGATCGGCCACTTTCTGCCCAAGAATATTATACACGCTCATCGCCACATGGGAATCCTTCGGCAACGCAAACTTGATGATGGTAGTCGGATTGAACGGGTTGGGATAATTTTGATTCAACTCATAAACAGTTGGAATCTGCTTACTACTAGCTTGCACTTCAATGATTTCAATGCGCTCAAGGCGTTGAGCAATTGTCAGATCCGTCCCTTCCTTCAACACGGCATTCAATAAGCTGCCGTTGACCACATCCCTTATTTGAAGTGCCATGCCTGCCGAATTTTTCAGTCTCATTTTAACCGGGTAAGCAACGCTATTCAACAGTACTTGATGCACTTGCCCGAGAGGTTCGGCAATCGTATTCCCTGAGAACCGTACATCAACTATCCCCGAAGGTGCCGGGGGAGGGAGTTCAAAGCTTCCATGCATCTCGTCCGGTTTTGCAAGATAAAGGATACTCTTCACACTATTGTTGTCTTCGATTTCTATCGTTATCCAATTGTCCAAAACAAATGAACCGTCCTCACCAATTTTTGCCGCCGCGGCAGCACCCAGGTTCAATGTCCCCGCCTGTGTTGCCTTCACCCAATATCCTTTGCCTCGCTTCAAGGTATCGGCAACCGTATACCCGTTGTTGTAGCCATAGTAAGGCGTGGATACTATCCCGGGAGGCGTGCTCGTGATTGCGGTAATTCGCGCATTGAAGTCGAGCGGGCCGATCATGTTCCAACCGGAAACAACTGCAATCGTCTGCGGCGTGACTTTCGTTCCGAAGACAGTGAAGGTATCGGCTGCGCCAAACTTCATCCAGTATCCTTTTCCGGTGAAGAGTGTGTCGGCAGTAAAATATCCATTGTTGTACCCGTACGCGGGTGTTGAGGCACCCGGGTAAAGCACCGAACTTCTCATGTCAGCAGCTACAACCGGAACTGAAAGCATATTCCAGCCGGTACCAATGGGAACGTCGTTCGTACTTGATCCGACACCGTTGATGGTATTGCTTACTTGTACCGTATCCTTGGAAAGAATCCATGTATTAGCATACGATCCTCCAGCATCCCAACTGATATCGGAATTGGCAGCACCGTTTGTGAGTGTGAGACGAACCGTGCAGATCCGCTCGCCAAACGGAGCGGCCGTAGAAAGCTGTTGTCCGGTTTGCGCACCGTGACCCGTATAGAATATTTGAACGCCTAAACGCGGAGGAGTGCTATTCACTATCACTACTCTCATCGGAGCGTAATCGGTGCTCAGTGAATCACCCGTAAATTTTGAATTGATGTTTGACAGCGTTGGTGAGGAAAGCGCCCCGGTATTGAAATAGAAAAAGAAATTGCTCCATCCCAAATTTACCTGTGGCGAGCCTGTGCTTTGCGCATAAATATCAAAAGTAAAATCGCTTCCTGAACGATTGAAGTTCTGGATCGTAGCCGTCACCGAACGTTGCGCGTGTGCACCTGCCACGATCAAAACCGCCAACAAAGCCAGTAAAATTTTACGCATGACCTTTGCCCCTCCTACCAGGTAAACAATTAATAACAAACGCTTGAATTTAGACGAAAGATGAAACTGAGGTTAAATTTCTCAGGCAGTGTGGCTATAATCTAGGCTCTTCCCCACAAATATCCCGTAACCCTTATCACATGGGATTGCTTCCCAAAAAGGCTGAAAAAATATACATAAAGGTAGTGGAAAAGTAAAGATCAGAATGATTTCAAAGCAAACTAATTACCCAGCATTGCTCTGAACTTTGGCTCGGACCGTAGGTTTGCAAGATCGAGGTCCAAAAGGCTTTCCAGATCAAACCTACGATCAATTGCTTTGGTCAGGTATACTAATGCTTCAGATGATTTGCTTCGTTGGAGGGCATATGTGCGGGCAGAGTTATAAAGAATCCGGATATCTGTTGGCGCCAGTGCAACGGCGCGAGAGCCGGAAACGTAACCTTCGGAAAAGCGTCCCAGACGTGTTTCTACTAGTCCGCGGTAGGAATATGCCAGCGCAAAAACCGGGGAGGTTTTCAAAGTATCGCCGATGATCGCAAGAGATTGGTTGAAGGCTCCCTTCCATTCCGATTGAGATTTTCCTGCCAATTGGAGTGCGCGGCCCAATTCATAGAAGACAATAAAATCCCGCGGATACAGCCTGGCGCGCTCTTTCAAAATATCAATTGCGCGCTCCGGATGATTGGTTGCAAGAAGACATCCCAGAAAAGCGTCGCTGTATAAAAGATCGTGTGCTTGGGTATTCTTGAGGATCGCCTCAAACTCCGCCAATGCTTCAGCGTTGCGCCTTTGCGATCGTAACATCATAGCGAAGTGACCCCGAATGTCTGAGTTGAACGGGTCCACGGATGCGGCGAGCGATGCTGCATTTATCGCCTTATCACTTTGTCCGGTTCGCACATACGCAAGCGAGAGGCCACGATATGCCTCCGCGTCACTCGGGGCCGAGTTAATTGCCTGTAAAAATCTTTCCACCGCATTTCCAAAATCCGACCGGTGATACTCAATCCAACCCCACAGTTTGTACACTTCGGAATTCTTCGCCCCAAGATTGATGGCCCTCTGAAGATTTTTGTTTGCTTCGTAGAGATCCGTCTGCACAGTGTCGCGGGAGGCGTTGTACCGGAGAACGTGTGCCCAACCAAGAGCGGCTTCAGCCTCCGCGAAAGTCGGTTCCTGAGTCCGGGAGAGCTCGAACAGCTTAATCACGGAGTCCAGCGAAGCTAACTCAGGATGCTGGACCAAATACCTTCCGCGAAGATATGTATCAAACGCGGTTCGATTTGTTGAAGCGTATGTAAACCCAGATTGGGGGTTCTCATTTTCAGCGTTCATCGCGCTTGCCAGATCAGGAATGACATCTCCCCAAAAAGCACCCGGCGTATCTCTGGAAATTTTGACCTGTCGTTTCAATATAGATGAAGATGTCGCAGCATTTACAAGGTTAAATCGAAGGCTCAAAGGCCCGACAGCCTGTTCTATATCCACTTCAAGAAAATATTGCGCTTTCAGCAAATCCGGAGCACTTGGATCTTGTTTGGATCCGGAGGTCAATACGGTTTTCGTCCCAAACACCTTCAGAGTTTTAATTTGTGAAAGCTGCGAGATCAACTCTCCCGCCATTGACTCAATAAGATATTCGGGGACATCAGTTGAATGTACGGGAACAACAAGAATGCTCTTCGTCGGCAGGAAAAATTTTGCACGGATATTTTGAAACACAACAACCGCAGTGATGATACCAAGAACAGCAAGCCCGACAAAAGCCGACCATTTCAGAGGGTGCCGGATGTTTCGCTTCGCAGGCGAACCGGATTGCGGCTCCGAGGCCGGGGCCGTAACACGCGGTGCAATTTCACGGAAGGGATCTTCCGGCGCGGTTAAACTTTGATCGGCGATTTTCTTCGGAAGCGGAAAGGCGTTTTGCTTTTCCGCTGTAGCTTCTTCCTGTTTCCTGCGAACATCCTGTTGCAGACGCTCGATAAGATCCCTTGCTCTTTCGACCTCCTCTTTCAAAGTAATTGCTTGATGGTTCTGCGGATCGAGGCCGAGAGCCTCCGTCAACAGCAGGAGCGAGTCGTGATACTTCTCGTTCTGATACGCTGCGTTTGCCGATTGCAGTAATCCTGCGATCCGTTCATTTTTTTGGTTTAGTTCGTTCGCGTATTCATTGACCGTCTCACGTTCAGACTCGGAGTGCTCAGCGGGATCTTGAACCTTCTGTCCAACCGAAACATCATTTACAGGCGGAGGTGGTAATGGGGTTGCCGAAATCATTTCGGGGAATTGTTCCTGCAACCCAAGCTCCTGTGCCTCGATGCGCGCAAGCTCGGCTTCTTCTGCCCTCAGGCGTATCTCATCGAGCATCGTACGGCGATCTGTGTTCATTTCATCGAACAGCATACAGCGACTAAAGCCCCGGCATTGATCATTCTTCAGGGAGATCCGGACAAACGGATTATCCCTCTTCAAAGTAATTATCGGCAGAGAGCCGGAGGAACTTCAGCTATTTACTCTGTGCATCAGCTAAAATGCTTAAGATATCCTCCTCCAGGCTGTTGCGGGCCGATTCAACAATTCGACCCACTTCCTTGTCGTTCTTAAGGAAAATAAACGTCGGAACCCGCTCAACGTGGTACCGTTCTGTTACTCCATCCGAACTCTTTTTTGTGCGATCAACTCCATAAAATTTTATCTGTTGGGAGGGGATTGAAGCCAAATCCACAATTTTTAAGAACCTCGGGATCTCACGTTTGCTGTCACCGCACCATGTACCCAACACGACCACGATGTCCACTCCGCCATGAAGA
>JBBRUI010000149.1:0-10714 GCA_038247945.1 Bacteroidota bacterium
AGCTACGATGAACACTTGAACCTCGATCCGTACAATTACAACGCCTGGTACAACCGCGGTATTGTGCTGAACCGGATGTATAATTATCATCGGGCAATTGAAAGTTACGATACGGCACTGGCGATACATGAGAATTTTGCCGCCGCCTGGTACAACAAAGGAAATGCTTACGCCAACATGGGCCGCCTTGAAGATGCAATTCAGTGCTATCGTGAAACGCTGAAGTTCGAGGAAAAGGACGTTCCCGCATGGCACAATCTGGGAAACGCCTATGAAGAACTCGGCGACTATGAGCTGGCGATCCGCTCGTTTACACAAGCTATCAAGTACGATGGCAAGCATTATGAATCGTACTTTGGGCGAGGAAGCTGTTATGATTCACTCGGACAATTCCGCCGTGCGTTAAACGATTACAACAAAGCATTGATGTTCTGCGGCGATTATGCGGACCTCTGGTATGCAAAGGCAGATCTGCTGTACAACATGGGACGCGTGCGTGAGTCCGTCCTTGCCTACAAGATGGTGACGAAGCTCGAGCCAACAAACTACGAAGCATGGCTCGATTACGGAGAAACTCTTTTGGAGCTCGGTTACGTGAAACAGTCCCTGAAGGCATTTGATAAAGCTGTCGAATCGAATCCTGTTTCGGCAGAGCCATTCTATTTCAGAGCGAAATCCCTCATCGCTCTGAGCAGACCATTTGAAGCCGCCGAATCACTCAAGAGCTCGTTCAAACTCGATCCGGACATGCAGCAAATTTTCGAAGAGGAATTTCCGGAAGCAAAATCCGTTAAGGAATTCAAGCGGTTGTTGGAGAAATGATGGCGTATGGATGTAACAACACGACGTATTACTGTTGACGAATACTACAAGATGGCAGAAGTAGGCATCCTGAAGCCGGACGAGCGCGTTGAACTTCTTGACGGAGAAATCATTCAGATGAGTCCGATCGGAATCCGACATAGGAATTGCGTCAACAACTTGACCAGGATTCTCAACAGCTTTCTTCCTGATGAATTTATTGTAAGTCCGCAAAACCCTGTTCGAATTGATGAAGATGACGAACCGGTTCCAGACATTACGGTTGTCAAAGTGAACGCCCTCTATAAAGAGTTTGTACCGGAAGATGTCGTGCTGCTGATTGAAGTCGCCGATACAACGTATGCCTACGACCGAACCGTCAAACTGCAAAAGTACGCGGCCGCCGGAATTTCCGAAGTCTGGATAGTCAACTTAAACCGGAATGTCATTGAGACTTTCCATAATTACCAACAAGGTGCCTACACCGAGATAAATGTGTTTGACACGAATGACAAGGTCAGGCCTCGACAACTTTCCTCCGTTATCATTGAAGTCGCCAAAGTTCTAAATGTCTAAGGGTGGGATTTCCGCTTTCCCCATAACTTTTATTATATTATCCCGTCAAGAATTCTGCGACGGGTTTTTTGTTTAGCCTGAGGAATCAAGAATGTTGTCATCAGAAATAAATGAGAAATATTCGCGGCTTCAATCCATCCTAAAACAAATGGAGAGCGTCGCAATAGGCTATTCAGGTGGAGTCGACAGCACGCTGCTTCTTAAGGTTGCCGTGGATGTTCTGGGCGGGAAAGCTGTCGCAATGATCGGCCGGTCGGAGACCTATCCGACCCGTGAGTTTGAAGAAGCCGTGAAGATTGCGGAAGCAATCGGTGCCCGCTATCTCGTGGTGACAACGGAAGAAACAGACGTGCTTAAATTCCGCGAGAACCCGCCCGACCGTTGCTACTTCTGCAAGACCGAGTTGTTCGGCAAGCTCGATGAAATCGCGGAACGCGAAGGATTACAGTGGATCGCCGACGGCACGATCACCGACGACGTCGGAGATTTCCGGCCGGGCATGAAGGCAAAATCGGAAAACAATGTCCGCTCGCCGCTGCTCGAAGCAAATCTGAGCAAGACAGAAGTCAGAGAGATCTCAAAACATCTCGGTTTGCCGACGTGGGATAAGCCCGCCTTTGCGTGTCTCTCTTCCCGTTTTCCATACGGCATGGCAATTACAAAAGAGAATCTTTCAAAGGTCGACCGCGCAGAGACATTTCTTCGCGACGAGGGATTTCGTTTCTTCCGTGTTCGCTATCATGATGAGCGCACGGCGCGCATCGAAGTCGGCAGCCGGGAAATACAGCGGTTAACGGATGACCGCTTGCGTGAACGCGTGGTTGCACACATGAAGTCTCTTGGGTTTATCTACGTCACTTTGGACCTTCAAGGCTACCGCACCGGCTCAATGAATGAAGTGTTGCCGGTGGAAGTAAAATTGCAATTCACCTCGTAACCGGAATTATCAAAACACCAAAACGTGGCTTCCTCGTGTCCGCATCTCGTCGTTCTCGGCACCGGTTTTGGGGCATTCAATCTTGTAAAATATCTGAAAGACGACTACGACATCACCGTCGTAAGCCCGCGCAACCATTTCCTTTTTACTCCGCTCCTTCCGAGCACAACAGTCGGCACAATTGAGTTTCGCAGTATCATCGAACCAATACGCTACGCACGCGACGAGATACGTTTTTATCAGGCCGAAGCGCAGGACATTGACATAGCGGAACGAACGGTCCATTGCATTGGCGTCGCAGACCGGCATGGCTTTGATGTCGAGTACGATGTTCTCGTAATTGCTGTGGGTGCCGTCAGTAATTCCTTCGGCGTGCCCGGCGTTGCTGAGCACGCAATGTTCCTCAAAGAACTTCACGATGCGCGGGAACTTCGCCAGCGGATCATCCAATGCTTTGAGCAGGCAAATCTTCCGGGCATCAGCGTGGAAGAGAGACATCGGCTGCTGCACTTCATTATTTGCGGCGGGGGACCGACGGGCGTGGAGTTCGCCGCAGAGTTGAACGATTTTATGTTGGAGGATTTGCAGAAAGTGTACCCGCATCTCGTAGCCGAAGCAAGAATTTCTCTCGTTGAAGCGATGAAAGAAATTCTCGGCACGTTCGATGAAAAGCTTCGTCGCTATGCAACAGATCTGTTCGCCAGGCAGGGCATCTCGGTGCTCACTGAGTCTCCGGTCATTAAAGTGGATGAGAAGACTGTCTATCTGAAAGATGGTTCTGAGCTACATTACGGTTTACTTCTTTGGAGTACCGGCAACGGCCCGACAAAGTTCATTGAATCGATCAAGCTGCCAAAAGATAATCGCTCACGCATTCTCATTGACAATTTCTTTCGCGTGAAAGGATTTGAAAACATCTACGCTCTCGGGGATTGCACCGTCATCGAAGCGACACCGCTTCCGGCAACATCGCAAGTCGCCCAGCAGCAAGGCAAATATCTGGCGAAAGCGCTCACCCGGCGCGCACGAAAAGAAACCGTTGAACGCTTTCAGTACAAACATCTCGGTATGCTTGCGTACGTCGGCAACAGCAGAGCGCTCGCCGACCTTGAGGGAGTGAAAGGCCGCGGCTGGGCAACATGGCTGTTCTGGCGGTCTGCCTATCTTTCACGCATTGTCAGCTTCAAAAACAAGGTACTCGTCATGTTCGATTGGATCAAAGCAAAGCTGTTCGGCAGGGATATAAGTCAGTTTTAAAATATCAACCAACCCTAAAAAATCATGACATCCTGGAAATTTCCTGCGGCGTTTTGGACTGCAAATGTTGTCGAGTTATTCGAGCGTGCGTCCTTCTACGCGGTCTTCATAACATTTACTTTGTACCTCTCCAACGTTGTCGGATTTGACGATATCGAGGCTGCATGGCTGGGAGGATTCTACGCCGCGGGTGTCTACTTCATGCCGCCTTTTACCGGGGCCCTTTCGGACAAAATGGGATTCCGACGGGCGATGCTTCTCGCATTCGCCTTACTTGCAGTCGGCTTCTTTGCCTTGGGTTCGTTGCCTTATAAGGCGACAGTCGTGCCTGCCGTTGTTCTCCTTATTCTTGGCGGCTCTTTCATTAAGGGATTGATCACCGGAACCGTTGCAAAGACATCAACAATCGAACAGCGCGCAAGAGCGTTTTCAATTTTTTACGGAATGGTGAATGTCGGTTCATTCTCGGGCAAGTCGATCGCATATCCGCTGAGATTGAATCTTGGGCTTGAATCGATTAACTACTTTTCGGCAGGCTTGTCACTGCTTGCGTTGGTTGTTGTATTCTTGTTCTATAAGAATGTCAGCGCCGCCGGAGAAGGCAAAAGCATTCGGGAAGTTTGGCAGGGATTTGTCCGCATCGTTACCAATCCAAGGCTTGTTATTCTGATACTGATCGTGTCCGGGTTCTGGATGATTCAACATCAGATGTATGCAACCATGCCCAAGTATGTTTTGCGCACTGTCGGCCCCAACGCATCACCGGAATGGATCGCGAACGTCAACCCCGCGGTGGTTGTTACTTTTGTTGTCGTTATCACCCAGCTCATGAAAAATGCAATGGCCATAACATCCATGACTATCGGAATGCTGCTCATGCCGCTCTCGGCATTATGCATGGCATCCAGCCCGACACTCGAGGCATGGCTTGGCGTCCCCGTTTCCCTTCCGTTCGGCCTATCGGCTCATCCGGTCACCATCATGCTCATTGTAGGGATAGTGCTTCAGGGACTGGCGGAATGTTTCATTTCACCGCGCTACCTGGAATTCTTTTCCAAACAAGCGCCGAAGGGTGAAGAGGGATTGTACCTCGGGTTTGGTCATCTGCATTCATTCATCGCAAACCTTCTGGGCTTCGGACTCTCGGGTTATCTTCTGACAAAATATTGTCCCGATCCAAAAACAGTTCCACCCGATCAGATGGCAACGGCATATGCTGACGCGAACTACATCTGGTATTATTTTGTTGGGATTGGATTGGTCTCCGCGATTGCTTTGTTCGTGTACGCCAAAGTAACGGCGACGATGGATGCAAAAAAAGCTGCAGCACACTAATCCGTATTTTCACGAAGGACGTATTCCTGATGTCCTATAAACGTTTTGAAACGCAACTCATCGTCCGCCCGGACGATATCGACATGAACAATCATGTCCATAATTCCAAATATCTCGACTACGTTCTGTTTGCGCGCTACGACCAGATGGGACGATGCTACAAGATGCCAATGGACAGGTTTATTGAACAGGGCTGGGTCTGGTATCAGAAATCCTGGAACATCGAGTTCAAGCGGGCATTGAATATTGGCGAACGGATTACAGTCCGCACATGGCTGGTATCGTTTGTCGGGCCAGATGTGACTGTTGGCTTCCAGATTCTCAAAGAGTCAAAAAAAATATCCGCCGAAGGAACATTCGTCAGCACGATGATCAATGTTAAAACGGGCCGTCCCGAAAAAATCCCGGATACGGTAATTCAGCAGTACACGCAATTTGTTGAATGATGAACAGAGGAGAAAACCTATGCTAACCAAACAACTTTTGATTCTTCTGCTGCTCGCCGTTGTTTGCATCTCCTGCAAAGATGAGGGAGAAGAAAAGGCGCCAGCCCGGGTTTCCACTGACGCGGACCTTTTCACACTCATCACGCGTACTCAGCCCTTTACATCTTATAGACTTTTTCCAAATGCTGATTCAGTTACGAGCGGCACATTGAACGGTTCAACGGCACATCAGCCAACGGTTCGGGTAAGCATGAACACAACGGCATTCGGAGTATTGCAAAACGGAATGTTGCCTGCGGGCAGTACGTTTCCGGACGGCTCGATTATCGTGAAAGAGATTCGGACGAACGGACAAACAACACTCTACGCCGTTCTGTACAAAGACAGAGGCAACCCCGTCGCAGAAAGCGGAAGCGGCTGGCTCTGGGCAGAATATTTTCCGGACGGGAGAGTGGCGTTTTCTGTTACAACACGGGGCAACGGATGCATTAGCTGTCACTCCCGTGAACAAGGACCGCAGCATGATTTTGTACGGACGTTTGAGCGGCAGCGATGATATTCTCAGGCAGAGTCCATATGCATAAACGCCCGATCCTCCAAGACAGGATAGGGCGTTGATTGTTTTCGTTTGGCAATGAAGGCTTATTTCATCAAAAGCAACTTGGTAATTTTAGAAAACCTTGCGATGCCGGATGCATCGTTCGCGGTAAAGCGTGCGAAGTACACACCACTCGCAGCATCTTTGGCATTCCACATCGCAGAATGGTAACCCGCTCCCTTTGATCCATTCACCAACTCGTTCATTTTTCTTCCGAGTACATCATAGACTATCAATGAAACATTTGCCGGCTCAGGCAAATCATAGTTGAGTGTTGTCGATGGGTTGAATGGGTTTGGGTAGTTGTTGTGCAATGCAAACACTGCAGGTTTTTCAGATTGACTTTCTGGTTCTCCATCTTGCTTAAAGATCATTCCCTTCTTTCCAACAACGACATAATTCGTCGTGTATTGCTGATAGCCTTCGAGGCCATCGCCGGAGAATTGAAGGATTAGATAAACGGGTCCGGCTGGAGCGTGAGGCTGGATGTTCTTCTGTATTCGCCCCCGAAAGCCCGGATGACCAATTCCCCGTCCTGAGCGGGAAACGAGCCTGTCGACAACTGTGCCGCTGGCACTGTCTATCAGGTCCACGGTAAATGTAATCTCACGCCGCCAGTTCCTTTCAGCCAAACCGAACTCGAGTTCTATCTTCCGCGCAGATTCCAATTGGAAAGCAGTGGTTCGCAGCGCATCATGTGCCGATAATGGTTTTGCAAAACGCAGCTTGCGAAGAACATCACCACCTTGACTGAGAAGTCTTATCTCACCGAAGAGCGCCGTTACTATTTCTTGTGCGGACGAATCACGGAAGTCAATCCGCCGGTACAGTCGCGTCAACTCATCGAGGCTGTCGACTCCGTTACCTTTAGCCAACGGTTGATCGAAGTAGTAGTTCCCATTGTTACGAAGCTCGAACTTCACCTCGTATGGCGCTTGATTAATCTTAGTCAACACAGATGCTATTGTAAATGGATCTGCAAGTGCAGAAAGGTTAGGAAAGTCAGGGGAATAGCCAGACAGGCTACTGGTCGTCCAGTAGTAGCCATCCGGCGATACCATGTTCGCAAGTGCACTCCGGTCTGCCCAGAACATGGTTGCACCCGGGAAAATGTCATGCGCGCAGATTGACGTTGTGAGATACTCAGGGCTCCCTAAATCATCAATAAACCCGGAGACAACAGACCAGCCATAGACCGGATCCCACTTTCGCACTATTGTGAATCCACACCCGGTGTACCAATCTTGCGATATCCAACTCACATACTTCTCGTTAAAAGGAGAAACGGCAAGCGAAGGACATTGATTCCCCGAGAATTGATCCGAGTGTATCTTCTCGGGTGCGCCAAAGATGACCGGAGTCTGATGTGCAACGTCGGACGTTGCAAAATAGATTGCTCCGTCCTGGTGATAAGCGATTGACACGTTATACGGGGTAACGTCGAACGAAATTGCCATCGAGGGTTTTGCGCTGTTCACCGATGTTTCCTGTAACTGAGTTCCCCACCAAACGATGCCGTTGCTTCCGTAGTAGTAGCGATGCGCTGCAACAATGCCGGCGTTCTCCGCCTCAAACGCAACAGTCACATCCGGATAGTTGGGCATGGCGCCCAGACGAACTGCTACAGGTGTTGCATTCGGACGAGCCCAGTATTGTGCGCCGCCAAATTCAACTTTCTCGATAGAAGTAAGCTGACCTGTGACCAAGGAAATCTTCCTGAAGAACACGGAGTGTTTTGTCTGGCCTCCGATCTGCTCGGTATCGAGCCAGACCACATATGTCGTGTCGTCCCCCCAATATGTTGGTTCTGCAATTGACGGGTTGAGAGCTGTGCCGGTGCCGCGGCTGACGAGAACTTCACTCGACCAGGTGGTGCCGCCGTTGGTTGATCGCGTGTACCAGGCGGTCGCCCCCTGATTGATAGGCAAGGTGAAACGCATTCGGCCGGGGGTAACTCCCATACATGTGGAGGAGCTTGCGCTGGTTGGTGGCCCCTGTTGCTGCTGCGGATGAGGAAGCGAGATGCTGTTTGTATTGGGCGAAGATAGTAATATGATCGCCCGGAATAAAGTCTCGCGGGTTTTGCTCAGAACCATCACTCCACCTCACAAAATCCCAATCGCTGCTGGGGGGTAGCGCTTCAACATGAATCGGCGTTGAGATATGTTCAATAAATGAACCTGACCAGGACAGAACAGGAGATCCGTATTCGACGTTGTACGTTCCTCCTACTAATCCTTCAAACGATTGACTATTCGTGATAGCGACGGTGAACTGTCGGTTGAACTTCGCTTTGTACGTATAGCTTCCATCAAGATTATGTGACCATGCTGTGGAGTTGTAGCTAGCAACTACAGCCTGCGTCCGATCTATTTTTTGCCAAAGTTCAAAATGCCTAATGTAGCCTCCAAACGTTTGAGGGGTTATTGTAGAGATTTGAATGATCCCATTGGGGAGGGTTAAATTGACACCGGAAGGGTAAGTGTTTGAATTAACCGTAACACCACCACCATGGAAATCATTCATGACTATTACCTTGTTGATCAAGCCAGCTTCGACAGCGAACCAATGAAAAAGACCTGCTATCGACCGAATAGAAAACAGGAATGAGAATTTACTTATTTGATAGGAGATTATCGAGCCAGCGGGGAAACGGGTGTGTTATTTCTTGGATTATGTTTAGAACAGAATAATCATCTTCCCCATACGAAGTAGCGTAATTTGCGTCGCCATCATTGTCTCGCGACGGAAATCGGTCAGCAACCTGGTTCGTCGTGTAGAACAAATATCGTAACATCCGGTTGCGGTCCCTACTCGGAACCGAAGCATACGTATCGAGCAAGGGGCCTTGCCGAGAAGCGTTAGAAGCATTCCAGCAAGTCAGTCCCGGCCAAGGCGGTTCGGACCAACAATCATTGTAGTCGCTACCCATGCTAACTTCATAAGGGTCGTTTGTACCAAGTGTCGGCTCCCAAAATCCGTCCGGGTGAATGTTGTTGTGTGCGTGCGCAGGTACACTCATGTCTCCCAGCAAATGAGCAATTCTGCCGAGAATCTGAAAAGCAAGACGCTGACGCACTGTTTCTGTGAGCTGGAACTGAAAGTGATAAACCGCAGCCCAAGCATTTTGCGCGGGCCATGCCACATTATCTATTGTTTCACAAGTCACAATCCCAGTTTTGTAAAGATCTATCAAAGAGCTGTAAGAAAAATAAAAACTCGTGCCTCCAGTTGGATTACTAAATCTGGCGGTCCTTCCCGCAAAATCTCCAGTGATGCAAACTAACTCCAAGGGGAATTGTCCAGTTGGTGAACTTCCGGCAGTGCTTAGCATTAATGGAAAATGTCCATTCATCCAGAGAAGCGCCTTTTGATATGCATTTACATAATCATGGCATATCGGTGTGCAGATTGATATCTGAGAATTATCTCCTGCGTCTGCGTCCCAGAAATGCGTCGCGCTAACAGTAGCGTTTAGAACGCCAACATTTCCGTAAATTGCATCCTCACAGTCTTCTCGATAAGCTCCATTAGTTATGTTTCCTTGACTCCATGGCAAGCTACCACAATCACCACCGAGGGCACCGATAAAGGCATTCATTGGTGTATTTTCAATCACAGGGTATTGCATTTTCAGCAGTTCATATGCTTGGATCGATTGGTGTTGATGCACCCATTCTTTGTGAGCAAGAGTTTTTTCTGTTTGAAGCGTCAAGAGCAGAATTAAGAAGCCAAAGGAATTCCTGAGACGCACGCGTGGATACATTCTTTCCTCCTATCGAGTGATAAGGTGAGTTAAGTTTACTGACAGCCCAACCGAAATGGCTCCAAACCAATAACTGTATCCCCCACCAACACTGAGTGTCCCACCCCCCGAAAATGAGGAAACCCCCGAGAAATAGAGAATGTTTCCAATCAATGGATATGAAAATGATACCCTAGCTCCCAACGAGAATGAGGTTCCGGACAATACATTTATGGATTCTATTCCCACTGTTGGACCTATTCTAAGCGCGAGCTGCCCAATCCTCGCTACGACAAAATCAAACCCCACCTGAAATCGTTTGGTAACAACCTGTCTTTGAATACCAGCATAATGAGTACCCTTACCATCCCAATATATGAACGAGAATATCAATCGATTGTCAGAGGGCATTTGAATTCCTAAATCAACAGCGAAGAGAAATCCGGGGCCAAATCCATATAGGTTACTGCTTAGATTGTTAGAGTGTTTCCCCAAAACGAAATCAAGAAGGACAACTTTCGAACTGTTTTTTCCTGAATCTACTTGATCGGATTGTTCACTAAATGAATTCGACAATCTTGGGTTTTGAGAACGGAAAAAGAAATCAGATTCACGACGCAATGCAGATTCATTCCTCGAAGCAGGAGAGGCGAATCCGACCTCACAAAGGAGATTGAGCAACAAAGCCATCAGGACAGGCATTCTACTTTCCATGCAGCACAAAAGTTTTCCAATTGTCATTCCCTACGAAAAAGACATCATTTCCGTCAGTGAAACAATCTGACCAAGGCACTGGATTGGCATGGAATTGTGTGAATTCTTTCCAATCTATACCATTGAAATGCAGGTCTGGTTGGCCAACAGCTTTGATGTTGTTGGTACCACTCTGTTTCATGTGCCCAACCTCGCCATGAGCGAGTTTCGTCCAACCAGATCCCGAGCGACTGTACACGTTCGGCCCCAAACTATATAGAGTGCCGCCATATGCATACACTCCAATTCCCATGTGCGGCAGCGGC
>JBBRUI010000150.1:0-10572 GCA_038247945.1 Bacteroidota bacterium
CAAATGAAGCGTCAGCCATACTATGCAGAAGCAAAATCCGTCCCGATGAGCCTGACCGACAAGCAAATACAGGAAGTCCAGCCGGTACAATTCGAGACGACGAATCTTTCTCTGCCCGTGCCGAAAGAAGTATACAAGCGCTTTGGTATCACCGATACCGCGACCGTCAACCATGGGAAAATAGATTTTACGATGAAGCACACCCTGCAGTTCGGGCAAGTTACTGCAATCCGGGTGCAGGATATCATGGCGCAGGATATTATCTTCAGCAATAAGTGGCAGGTGCCTGTTTATTTTGCGGTTACCTGTTCGCCGGACAGCAAAATCGGACTGGATGATTATCTCTGGTTTAACGGTCTGGCATGGCGGCTCGAACCTAAGAAAATTACTTCGCGGGACGAGGGCGGCATTAATCCCGATATCGTTGAGGCAAATCTCTTTAGAGAGCCTGAAGGATTTTCAAAGACTCCGCAGTACGGCTACAAGTTTAGAAGAATAGCAGATCCGGATGTGTACTTCGATGAAAACACCACACGTCTTATGATCAACTATCGTTCGGCGTTTATCCGGTTCGCACTGTACCACGCAAACCTTTCGCAGAACAAAGAGAAAGCTCTCGCTTCGCTGGATAGGATGGAGGCGTTGATTCCGCGGGCAAAAATTCCAATGGGCTGGGAGTTGGCCTCAGACATCGCATCATTTTACAACCGGCTCGGAAGAACCGACAAATACAACGAGCTGATTGCAGAGATCGAACCTGAATGTTTGCGTGCTCTTGACCGTGGCGAGTATAATGTGAACTCGGCGTATAGCCCCTTCCGCGTGTTGCTGGAGTTATACGACAACCGGAAGGAATATCAGAAGGCGATTGATTTATTGAAACGCTTGCAAACCATCATCCCTAATGATCCCGGCATTCAGCAGCGTATTGTTATGTATGAAGCTCAATTGAACCCGAAGAAGCCAGATACAACAGGAAAGAAATAGCGTGAAAAAATATTCGTTTGGTTTGGGAAAGGCCCCCTGGGTTGGTGCGCAGAGCCGTTCAATTCTGGAAAGGGTTCAGTAATCCGATGCGCGTTCTTATTACAGGCATTGATGGATTTGTGGGAAGTCACGCCGCCGAGCTGCTCTTAACAGCTGGAAGTGTTGAGGTCCATGGAACAATTATTACTCCCGAACCCCATCGCAACATTGCGCATCTCAAAGACTCACTTACTCTGTACGTCGCTGACATAACCGATGCTGCGAGGATGGAGAACTTGTTTCGTGCGGTGCAGCCAGACCGGGTGATGCACATTGCCGGACAGGCCTTCGTTCCCGCTTCGATGGAGAATCCTCTCGGCACGTTTCAAGCGAATCTGTTCGGTGGGTTGAATGTCCTTGAAGCATCCCGCAAATTGGCGCGAACAACCGGAACGAACCCACAAGTTCTTGTTGTCAGCAGTGGTGAAGTATACGGAGGTGTGGATGCCGGACGGTTGCCGATTAAGGAGGACGTGCCTCTTAATCCTAATAATCCGTATGCCGCGAGCAAAGCAGGCCTTGATTTGATTGCGCAACAATATGCCCGGACGTTTGGTTTGCGTGCCTTCGTTGTTCGCCCGTTTAACCACATTGGAGCGCGGCAAAGCCCTACATTCGTTGTTTCCGACTTTGCAAAACAATTTGCCGAAATAGCATGCGGCGTGCGCGAGCGTCGCATCCATGTCGGTAACATCGCGGTGCAACGAGACTTTACAGATGTTCGAGATGTCGTGCGGGCATACTGGCAATTGTTCGATCGTACATCGGAAGAAATAGTCTTCAATGTTTCTTCCGGCAGAGCAGTACCAATCAGCGAGATTCTTGAAATTCTGCAAAAGATAACTGGACTGAATGTGGAAGTTGTTTCCGAACCACAACGCATCCGTGCGTACGACATTCCGCTCGTTGTCGCGAGTCATGAGCGTCTTCAGAAAGCGACTGGCTGGACGCCACAGCTTACTCTCCACCAAACACTCCACGACATCTACACCTACTGGCTGGACGAGGTTCGGTCAGCTCATCCTGGTGCGCCTTCCCGACAGTCATGAAGATCCTTGTTGTCAACTGGCAGGACATTAAGAATCCGCTTGCCGGCGGGGCCGAAGTGCACCTTCACGAAGTCTTTTCCAGAATCGTACGGATGGGACATGAGGTAACGCTGTTCTGTTCGTCATTCCCCGGCGCACGACCGGAGGAAACTCTCGAAGGTATCCACATTATTCGCAGAGGGGGACGGTATCTTTTCAACTTCAGATTCCTGTTTGAATATCTCATGCGCTTTCGAAGGCAGCAGTTTGATATTGTTGTAGATGATATGAACAAGATTCCCTTCTTCACGCCGCTGTTCATTCAAGAGCCATTGTACGGAATAACCCACCATCTTTTCGGGAAAAGTATTTTCTTGGAGACAAACTTCCTCCTCGGGTCCTACGTGCATTGGATGGAGCGTTGGGCTGTTGCGTTGTACAAACGCCGGAAGATTCCTTTCATCGTAGGCTCTCCGAGCACGGAGCGCGAACTAAAGAACGCAGGCTTTCGATCTGAAGATGTTGCACTTATTAATTATGGCGTCGATCATCTCACGCACAAATCTGAAGGAGCAGTAAAAAATCTCTCGCCTCTAGTAGGATATTTCGGGAGATTGAAAAAGTATAAAAGTGTCGATCAGCTGTTGCTCGCTTTGCCTGAAGTGCTGAAACATGTGCCAAACCTGAAAGTGATAATTGTAGGAGAGGGAGATGACAGGATGCGATTGGAAGAAACAATCAGGGAGTTGGGGTTGGATGAACTGGTTGAGTTTACGGGATTTGTTTCTGTCGACAAAAAGGTTGAACTGTTGCAACGGATGTGGCTGAAAGTAACAACGTCATCGAAGGAAGGATGGGGCCTTACAGTGATCGAAGCGAATGCATGCGGAACGACTGTGCTGGCGAGTAATGTTGAAGGATTGCGGGATGCTGTGCAGGATGGCGAAACAGGTTTACTCTACACGTTTGGTGACGTGCATGATCTTGCAAAGAAGTTGGTTTGGCTGTTGACAGATGAGGCTTTGCGGGACCAGCTATCGAAAAATGCTATTACGTGGGCGCAGAGATTTGATTGGGAAAGAGCGGCGGAAGAAACGCTATCTTTACTGAAGCGGCGGATCGACAATCAAAAACATGTTTGATTATTCCTTTTTGTCCTCCTTACGAATCACGCCATAAATTGTCTCACCTTCTTTTACCTGCAACGAGACGGTATCATTATTCCATATGACACGTGTCCCGAGCAACTTCTTGATTTCAACCAACTCGTAGCGTACATCGGAAAATGCCTGAGTAAGGACCTGCACGGAAGCCTGAAGTCCTTTGAACTCCTGTCTGATCGCTTCCTGCTCGGCACGCATGCCTTTCATCTCCGTGCGCATTCCCTCTTGTTCGGCACGCATGCCTTTCATCTCCGTGCGCATTCCCTCTTGCTCGGCGCGCATGCCCTTCATTTCCGTGCGCGTTCCCTCTTGCTCTGCACGCATGCCCTGCATTTCCTTGAGCACTGCCTCTTGCTCGGCGCGCATGCCCTTCATTTCCGTGCGCGTTCCTTCTTGCTCCACGCGCATACCCTGCATTTCCTTGAGCACTGCCTCTTGCTCGGCGCGCATGCCCTTCATCTCGGCGCGCATGCCTTTCATCTCTTGCAGGATTTCCTTTAATACTTCCTCTTCCATATTCATTTCCTCCTGAGATTGATATACAAAAGTTGACCGATGAAATCAACTAAACAAAAAAGCCCTGCTGCTCGATTGAGCAACAGGGCTTTGTGTTACGTGAAGAGATGACTAAAGAGTGTATCGAATGCCAAACTGCATTTGCCACCGGGAGAGAATATTATCAGGCTGGAATGGATCAGCTTTACCATCTGTTGTCTTAAGACCTAGCCATTGATAGCGCGGCTTGCCATTGTCCGCATTCGGTACACCTCCGGTGTATGACTTGACAAGTCCGCTGAATGTAAGCATGTTGACTGTCTGATTCACACCGGATGTTCGAACCCATCCCCAATCACTGTTGAAAAGGTTCAATACGTTGAGAATGTCGAATGTTATTTCGATTCGTTGACCGGCGAACGTAGGGATTTCTTGCGCCAACCGAAGGTCGACTTGATGGGACCAAGGCTCGCGCGGCCCGGAACGTTCTGAAATCTTTCCTTTATTCTCACTGAGATAACTGTCCCCATCAATAAATGCCATGAGTTGTGAATATGCTGCATCGGTTTTAGGGAGGATAGCACCGCTGGAGCCGACAAGAACGATGTCGTTGACATCCTTCGGAATATAGGCGAGGTCATTATCGCCGCGGGAATCACCATTCACATCACCGTTTACCATATACGAGAAAGGCCTGCCCGCCTGTCCGTTATAGAACACACCAAGAGACGTTGCAAATCCATCCCCCCAATCATGACGATACGAAACCGTACCAAGGATTCGATGCCGGCGATCGTATTGTGAGTATGTAAGCGCCGGCTCGTTTGGATTTCCCTGCGTGGGGTTGAACCTCCAACCGGAGGTTGCCGTTGTGGAGTTGCCACTGGCAATATCTTTTGCCATTCCCCACGTGTATGCGAGTGTTCCATTGATCCCTTCCGAGACGCTTCGCTGAAGCTGTACCGTTACGTTTGCGTTGCTTCCCAAGCTTGTGTTTCTCACGAGATACACCCCTGGCGCAAAGCGTGCGGCGTCAACCCATACCACGTTGAACCTGGTGAAGTTCGTATCGGCCCGGCCAAACACCTCGCGATTTTCCCCGACAAGTCTGCCACCGGGCGTGGGTGAAGCCCGACCGCCGGATAATACGCCGACATTGTCCTGGATTCCCTTGAGATTGATGTTCTGATAATACACATCGTTCTGTGTTGTCGAGAAAATTCCCTCAACACCCGCGACAATATCCCAGGGAAGTTTATGATCGACCGCCAGATTCCATCGAATCACTGAAGGAGCCTTGAAATTCGGATCGGTGATATCGACTTGGGCACTGGGGAAAGAATTGGCGGCGGGTTTTACCTGGTTGTAAGGATCAGGATTGAACCGTGTCGGGGCATTTGCAGCGCCTAAAGTATAAAAATCAACGCCAGTGTTTGCATACTGGTTGCCGACCCATACATAGGGAAATTTTCCGTAGAATATGCCGATGCCGCCGCGCAACTGCGTCATACGTTCCTCATCGAGTGCCCAGTTAAAACCGAAGCGGGGTGAGAAGGCGACTTGTGCCTTTGGAGGCGTATCAGTCCGGTACTTAAATACAGAATCGATTCTTGGATTGTAATTCGGGTGGTCAGGATAGGTGGGAATGTCCGCGCGTACGCCAGCCGTCAATTTTAGTGCGGGACTCACAGTCCATTCATCCTGTGCATACACTCCGTACTGGGTTGCCCCCCAGTTTGCTTCTTGCAGTGGATTCGCAGTTGCGGAATACCGCAAGGTGTACGCGGCGAAGGCGGAATTACCATCCGGGCGCAGATCTTGCAAGAATCGTCTAATCGAACTGTAGGCGTATTGCCCGAAGGCATCGGGAATGAACAAGTTTCTGAATTTCAGAAGGTCAACCTTGGCTCCCAGGGTAAGAGTGTGATCACCCAGATACATGGTAAAGTTGTTCTGAATTTCAAAATACTTTTGTCCTAACTCGTTGTAGTGCCGGAATTCTTCCGCCCCCACGATAATGTTCATTGGCCCCTTGAATGTTTTGCTGGTGTCCCGCGTTTGCAGATATATTGTCGGGAAGGGAGCCCCATAGTATACAGGGCGATCGAATTGGTCAACATATCCCAGCGTAAGTTCATTTGACAATGAATTTCCAAACACGCTGGTCAATTGCAAGGCGAATGAATGGGTTTTATTGTCCAGTTTGTATTTTGCGTTGTCAAAATAAATATCGGCTGTACCGCGGCCGCGGGAAGGGGAGTTGTCTTCCGATGACCGTAAGTAATTCCATCGTGCGGTAAGTTTATGCTCTTCGGCCAGGTTAAAATCAAAACGGAAAAACAATTTATCACTCTCCCGATTTTGACCGATGTTTGAGAACGAACCGGCATCATAACCGTATTTAGTTTTGAGGGCATCGGCCAGGAGTTTAAGCGAATCGGAATTCGCCGGATAGGCGTTCGTGCCAATACTCTGTGTGCCGAATGTTCGCGTGAACGGTTGGCTAAACCTGGTCACTTCACCGTTGGCAAAAAAGAATAGGCTGTTTTCGATAATGGGCCCACCGATGCGACCGCCGGCCTGATAGTCCTTGAATCCCGCAAGTTTCGTTTTCAGAGTATCCGGGCTTTTGCCAACGAAATTCTCATTCCGTCCGTAATAGAATGCCGACCCTTTGAACTCATTGGTGCCACTGCGCGTTACGGCATTGATACCGGCCCCCGTGAATCCTGATTGGCGAACATCGTATGGGGATACAACGATTTGGAATTCTTCGATGGCATCGAGGCTGATAGGTGTAACGGTGGATTGCCCCGCAGGTGCACCTGTCGAACCCAAGCCAAAGACATCATTAAAATTTGTGCCGTCGATCTGAATATTGTTATACTTGGAATTCCGGCCCAACGCGTTGCCTTTATCTCCTGCAACGTAGGGGGACACTTTATAATAGTCTTGGAAACTTCTCGAAATAGTTGGCAGGCGATCTATTTGCTCACGTGAAACGTTTGTAGCGGCCCCGGCACGGGATGCGTTAAACACGGAAGATTGGTTTCCCACTACCAGCACTTCCTGTCCTTCCACCGTCTCTTCGATCAAAGTGAAATCAAGATCAAGGTTTTGGGAAAGTTGCAGATAAATTCGCTCGCGTACTTGCTTCTGGTATCCAACCAGCGAAACCGTCACAGTATAAGGTCCGCCCACCCTTAAGCCGGGCAAGTTGAATTTACCATCTGCTCGCGTGCTTGTGCCGTATCGAGAACCGCTGGTAAGATGTTCGGCAACCACGTTTGCGCCCGGCAAAGCTTCACCGTTTTTTTCCAATACTCTGCCGTTCATTGCCGCTGTGGTTACGCCTTGCGCAAATAGAGAAGCGGACGGAATCCCCACAAGAAACAAAATCAGCACACAATAACGCAGTGTAATCGAATTTCTCATAACAGTCTCCTTGTTTGAGTGGTAGTAATTGTGATTTGGTGTGAATATGTCAAAGGTCTTAACAACTAGTAGCACCGGACCGGTGCGTGGATGGGTCAACCTTCTGCTTGAAGGTGGAGAAACTTACATAACGCAACGTTCAAAAACAAGTTCTCATAATAAAGTTGATGTAAAGATTCGCACCTTGCAATTCGTAATTGAATTAAGTTTATTTGTCCAAAGTTTCGTTCATGGTTTCCAGGAGTTCCCATTCATGGCTGAAGTTGCACCGGTAAAAGCAAAAAAACGTCCGCGTGAATTGGCAGTGATCAATCAGGCAGGATGTACCGGCTGTGAAGTGTGTATTGAGTTCTGTCCCGTTGATTGCATTCTAACGGTTCCGGGTCCTGAGTATGACCAGCATAAAAAGTTGGTCGAGATCGATCTCGACATTTGTATCGGGTGCAAGCTGTGTGTGAAGTACTGCCCGTGGGAAACGATTGACATGATTCCCAGCGGCGAGGCATTGCAGGTTGCTTCCGAGTGGACGGAACGTTCAGTGCTTCCCGATGCAGAATGGATTCAAGGCTCGGGTGCCGAGATTGTGTCGGAAGGCCCGTTGCCGTTGCCGGGGTCGAAAATAAACGGCTGATTTTATCGAAGTATTGTTTCAAAAGGGAAACGGGCAAAACCATTCCCTTTTTTTATTTTGTGAGGCGAGTCTGTTAGAACGTAACGATGGAGGGCTTCGAGAATTGAAATTGATTGAACTGATATGAAATTCCATCTCTTGTAAAGACGTAGAATCTTTTATCGGGCCCGTTTGGATAAAAACCGAACGTAACTTGAATCGTTTGAAAGATCAGATGTTCATTCCGTATGCGAACGCCGAACCCGTATCCTTGCTGTAGTTTCTGTTTGAAGATCGATTCGTCTTTTCCGGCCAACACTCCAAAGTCGGCAAACACAAGGAAGCCAATTCTGAATCCGATAAATGCGGCGGGGACAAAAATATTTGATTCGTAGTTCAAGACTATTTTTTTATTCCCCAACGCAGACCAGCCAAATCCCCTCAGCCCGCTTGCATTGTTGATGGAAAGGACACTGCCTCCCGTTGGAGGATCGTAGCTGTACGCGATACGCAGGGCGAGATAATTCCTCCATGGGAATTTTCCGATCTTCATGAGCCGCGTATAGTACAAGGATTCAAATGCGATTACTGCATTTTTCCAATCGCCGCCGTTCCGGAACCCTCCCACACGTAAATTACCGTAGAAATAGGCGAGTCCTTCAGTGTACTTGCTTCCGCCAATGGTAAATCCATAATACGGTCGTCTAACAAATTCCCCGTGCTCGACGCCCCCGGTAACCGTAATCAGAACACCCTCGGGAATGTCTTCAGGCTTCCCTAATCCGAAAACATAATTTTCTTTGTAGAATGTACGGTGTGCGAGACCAACGCTCCCCAGATAAAAAGTATTGTTCTGAAACACTCGAAGCGAATCTACGGATGGCCTCGCTGTGTAGTTCGTGTTCACCAATCTGCCGGCAACATACAACTCGCCTGACAGCGCGTAGCCCAGCCAGTAATCCTGTTGCTTGTAGCGGACTTCGATCCCCGACAGTTTTCCGTCCGGATGCATTAGCCGGTCATTTCGCCAATCGAATGTTGCGCCGCCTGCCCAAGAAAACAGAGGAGAGATGAAATCACGATTTATCCCGAATCCGTAATGCCTGTTCGTGCGGTCGGAGATGGTATAAAGTTTTCCCGTGATATATGTATCCGCAATGTTGTTGATTGTATAACTGCCGCTCCAAGTCCAGCCCTTTGGGAAATCGTCGTCAAAACGCAAAGCATGAGAGAACTCATTGCCGAGGCCGAGCAGATTTACATCAGTGTAAGAAATCCCGCCTGCTTTGTTTTCCGGTTGATAGGAGATGCCCACCGAAATACTCCAGACGTCTTGCACGATGACGTCCACATCAACGCTGTCTTTGTTCTTCGCAATGTTGCGGACAAGAATCTTTGCATCATAGATGTTTGGGGCGCTGCGCAACAGTCGTTCAGTTTCCGCAACCACAAGGGGATCGACGCGTTCCCCGGTGGAAAAAAGCAGTTTCTGCCGGACAGTCCACTCGCGGGTATTCATATGGACTGCGTTGCCTGTTCGTTGAAGCCAACTCTGTGCCTCGACATCCGGCTTGCTGACGGAAGGGCCGAATACATCGAGAACACGGATGCGTACGTCGCGGATAAATTTACCTTTGAACTTCCTGTAGTTCTTCTCGTTACTCAAGGAGTACTCTTCTCCAACCGAATCTTCTTCGTCAACAACGAGAACATTCCTGACCAGTTTGGAAAACCAGTTATCCTTTTCCGAAAACTTCTTTACATCTTCAAACACGCCGCCGCTGTCAGCGGTTTTTTTTGTCGTGTCCCTTTGTGCCTGCCCGATGGCCAACGACGGCGATAGAACGAGAATGCATAACGTAATCTTTACAAGTCCAAACATGTTTGCCTAAGGTGGGTTGATATCAATGCAAACAGCAAAATAGAAATTTAGTTTCAACTTGGAGGAGGAATTAATATCCACTGACTGGCTTTTTTAGAATGACAAACGGAAAAGGAATCCGATCAAATGACAATACAACCTCTGATTCATATTGGGACGTCCGGCTGGAATTACAAACACCCGATTTTATCCGGTAATAATATCGGACCGATTGGAAATGATCGCACTATAAACTCTATTTCAAAACCTGTTGGAAAATCGGCGGCAAATGTGTAAAATATATCGAAAATAGAACGGTGGCGAAGGGAATCCTCACAGAAAGTTAGTAATGCTGAAGTAGCTCAGTGGTAGAGCAGCTGATTCGTAATCAGCAGGTCGTGGGTTCAACTACCACCTTCAGCTCAGGTTTAATGTTCATAAGAGACGTTGTCCGCAACGTCTCTATTTATTTTTAGGAGTGAGAGATGGTTGATATTCTGATTATTGGCGCTGGTCCTTCGGGTCTCGCATGCGCAATCGAAGCAAAGAAAGCAGGCCTCCCCTGTATTGTACTTGATAAAGGGAGCGTGGTCGATGCAATCCGGCGGTTCCCAACAGAATGTGTCTGGTTCTCGACTCCTGAACTTCTGGAGATTGGGAATGTCCCGTTCGTAATTCCTACTACCCGCCCGACTCGCGTCGACACAGTCAATTATTATCAACGAGTAACGGCGCACTACCAGCTTGATGTTCGGACGTTGGATTCAGTGGAGTCGGTTGAAAAGAAAGGCTCGACCTTTCACATTTCGACTGTGAAGGGAAAAACTTACGACGCACGCAATGTTGTGGTGGGCACAGGCTATTACGACGATCCGAACAAGCTTGGTGTTCCGGGTGAGGAACTGCCCAATGTTGCGAATTACTATCGTGAGCCATTTGAATTCTTCGGGAAGA
>JBBRUI010000151.1:0-10488 GCA_038247945.1 Bacteroidota bacterium
TCAAAAACACTTTGCGGTCTCCGCGTCTTTGCGTGAGATAGTTTCTAAATCCGCAGGAAAAGTTCTCACGCCAGGCCGCCAGGAACGCAAAGACGGTTATGCGACTTGTTACTCTTCAAGACCATTCACGATTCTCGTAATGCCATTCTTAATTAGTGCTGAACCAAAGTTTATAAGCAAACCTAAACGGGCATCAAGCAGACGAAGATACGTTAGCAACTGTTTCTTGTGAACAGGCGCAATGAGTTCAACAGATTTCAACTCGACGACAACTTTTCCCTCAACAATAATATCTGCAAGAAAACCTTCTGTAATCGTAACACCTTCGTAAACCACAGGAATAAGTTTCTGTCGTTCTATCTTCAGTCCGCGTTTCTCAAGCTCATACGAAAGAACAACTTCGTATACAGATTCAAGCAGTCCCGGTCCGAGGGTTGTGTGTACCTTGAAAGCAGCATCAACGACTATTGTAGCAATTTCATTTTCAGTCACACGAACACTCAATCAAAGAGGATTTTGGGGATTCTTATTGTTTTAACTCACCGCCTTATTCAAAAACACTTTGCGTCTCCCCGTCTTTGCGTGAGATAGTTTCTAAATCCGCAGGAAAAGTTCTCACGCCAAGCCGCCAGGAACGCAAAGGCGGTTTTAAGATCTCATATTCAAAAGCCCTTTGCGTGAGATAGTTTCTAAATCCGCAGGAAAAGTTCTCACGCCAAGCCGCCAGGAACGCAAAGGCGGTTTTAAGATCTCATATTCAAAAAACCCTTTGCGATCTTCGCGTCTTTGCGTGAGATAGTTTCTAAAGCCACAGGAAAAGTTCTCACGCCAAGCCGCCAGGAACGCAAAGGCGGTTTTAAGATTTCATATTCAAAAACCCTTTGCGATCTCCGCGTCTTTGCGTGAGACAACTTTCAAAACCGCGTTCCCAACACATGCGGCAGCATCGAACGCCACGTCGGCCAGTCGTGCGGAACGTCGTGACCCCACAAATCTACTTCGTGCGGAATTCCTTTCGCCTCGAGGATCCGGCCAAGCTGCAGCGAACGTCCGGGCGCTTCGTAACTTCCCTGTCCCGACAGAATGTGAATGTGTTTCTTCGAGCGAAGAAGTCCGAGCATGTGCTCGTCATTCAAATTCGGAAGATAGTCCACCGGTGAATTGAAGTAACAATTGTCGTCGTAGTACCCGGATGAATATGCTTTGATATCGTACGAACCACTCATGGCAATCGTTCCGTCAAAAATATCCGGGCGACGGAAGAACAAGTTGGCGCAATGCAGCGCACCGAGGCTTGCGCCCGTGGTGATGATGGACGTGTCGTAGCTCGTCATCGTGCGGATGAATGGAACCACCTCTTCTGTAACATACTCATTGTATTGTTGGTGGCGAATCGCTTTGTACGGCGGCGGCACATGCTCGTTCAGCCACGCCTCGCTGTTGATGCTGTTGATGGAGAACGCCTTTATTTTTCCTGACTCGATGAACGGAGCAATCGCATCGATCAATTGAAAGCGCTCATACTCCAGATAGTCAGCGGCGGCGGTCGGGAACATCAATAACGCGGAACCGTAGTGGCCGTACACAGCGATTTCCATTTCCTTATTAAGTCGGGGACTGTACCACTGGTGGATTTCCCGGTGCACGCGTACTCCTTTGGATTAGGAAGAGAAGTGAGATGAATTCTACATCAAGGTAGAGAAGGCTTGAGAGAAAATCAATCTGCAACAATCGGAGGGAACGATAATTATCTGGAGATTTCATTGTTGTATACCTTTCCATCCTTCATCACAAGGAAACTTTTTTTCAACACGGTTATATTTCATGGCGGCAAGCTTCTGATTGACCGCGTCCGCCACCAAACGCGGTCCACATCAACTCAAAAAATAATGAGCGGCGCAGCTTTATGGTTGTGAAGTAGGCGGCTGCACGTTCATCAATTCCTGCTTCGGCTTCAGGATGGAATATCCGATCAGGCCGCCAAGCAATCCGAAAATAACATCGATGACTAATCCCAAAATTATTTTCATAACAGAAAGCTCCTCAGCCAGAATATCCATTTCCATCTGTTCCCAGTTCTCGGAAGGAATGCTTTCCCGGAAACTTTCCATCATATTCATCATCATCTGACCATTCACGTTGCCCACGATTTTCAACATCAGAACGGTGAGGACAGCCCCAACGATGCCCCCGATAACTCCCGCCAAAGCGCCGAGCTGAAGACCGTCGCTGCTCGTGAGCGGGGCCATGCCGGGCATGAGTTCTTTCTTATAAAAGAACACCGCCATGAATCCGCCGAACATCACTCCCGCGCAGCACAAACAATTAACAAGGCTCAGAACCGGTACAGTGGAGATGACCCCCATGATAATCCCCCCATACAACGCAGGCATAAGCATACTTGGTTTTTCAGGCATTGGGAACTCCTTTTAGATAGTGGATGAACTGAAATGTTTCGCGGAGATTTGTTGCATTGCTTCGATTGCCGCAGGAAGAACATACAGCGCAACGACACCTCCGAAGAGTACGCCGGTGAATGTGCGCGTTACAAACGTGGAATTATGGAGATTGAAAAACTCGAGCAAGACATCAACCAGCATCGGAAGCAACGCCAGCATCAGCCAGTTGCGATGCGGGATTATTGGATTTGAGACAGATCGAAAGTACGGATAAACGAGCGTGACAAAGAGAAAGGCAAAATAGATTGACGAACACCGCGAGCATACGGCAAGCTTCTCTCCGAAGAGATGAAATGACCGTCCAGGTAATTGATGACAGATGGGATGGAAGAACTGGTACACGAACCCGCTTAAGGGAGATGAAGAAGCGGCGAGAAATGGAGCGAGGACTACTGCTCCGCACCATAGTGCCGTCCCCGCAAGAATAACAACATATGTTCTATGAGAAATATCCATCAGGAAATAACAAAAGATCAGGTTGGGTTTTTGATCGGTGTGCTTGAAGCCGGATTCAACTTAGCCCAAATTCTTGGGATAATCAAGATTGATTTCCCACGACAAAGAACAAATCAGCCCCATCCGAACCTCCCGAACGGGGCTGAGAATCTTGGAATTGAGACCTCTTACTTGTTGAGCATAAGCTTCGTGATCTTTGAATATTTCACGATGCCGTTTGCATCTGTTGCTGTAAAGCGGGCAAGATACACGCCGCTGGCAATGCCGTTCGCATTCCACGTTGTAGTGTGGTAGCCTCTTGCATAATTCCCGTTCGCAAGCCCGGCGACCTTTCTGCCTAACACATCAAACACATTCAGCGTTACAAAACCCTCTTCCGGCAAATCGAATTTTATTTGCGTGGAGGGGTTGAAGGGGTTGGGGTACGCGTTGTGAAGTTGATACGCCGCTGGCTTGCTCAACGTTCCCCCATTTCCGTCAGCAGCTTTCCAAATATAGCTTGCAAAATTGATCTGCACAATTGCAGAATAATCGGATAAATTGTTTGCGATGTCTTTTGCAGTCAACTTGTATTCTGCCATGCAGTCTCCACCAGGCATCACAGTACCTATACTCCAATCTGTATACTCCCATGTTGTAGAATTTAGAGTTGCCACTTGGTACCAATTACTCGTACCGCAAATGGACCCAACAGTCCTTCGCCAAAGCTGATATGCAGATTGCGGATGAAGATCTCGTTCAATGTTCGGAGCCCATGAAACTTTGGGATAGCTATAGCCATATTGATCCGGCGGCGTTCCCGTAACTGCGACGCCTTTCGGCGGCGCGGGCGCGGGATCACCCGTATGCTTGTTCGTGTGGATCATTACTTGGGCGCCTCCTATATGACTGTGTACTTGTTCGTATATGAGGCTCAATCCTCCTGTGTTCTGAATGTCGGTCAACATTATTTTGCCAATGCCCGCAAAATGCGCTCCTGACGTGAATGATTGCTCTGGCGTTGAACTAAACGTTCCCTGGTTGTTTGCAAATATCCTCACAGCTCCCTCATACCCAACGATAAATATGTCGTTCCATCCGTCATTCCGGTTCGGGTCGGTAGGCGTGCCCATGTCACCAATGGCGACTTGTGCAAGGCTCGGTATCGCGCTGCTGTTAGACCACGACGCTGATTGATTGATAACTCCGGGATTGCTCGTACCGTAATTGAGAAAGAGCTTGACCATATTCGAACCGCTGACTACAATATCATTGAAATTATCGCCGTTGATGTCGCCAACTGCGACCCCGTAGATAAGAGCGATACCGACGTCGAATGTCTGAACGGAGCTAAACCCGTTATTGTTATTGTTGATTCTAATTGTTATTGTTGATTCTAATAGAGAGGTTCGAGCCCGAGTAGGAAACGAGGTCAAATCTTGTATCGAAATCCCGCTTGTAAATGTTCTCGTCCATCTGTGCAACGAGGATTTTCGTTGCGGTGATGGAAAAAGAGTAAGGTGACAGATCGAGGTTCCCATTCGTAAGGTTTCGGTACGCTCTCACCTGACTTCCATCGCTCACTACAAGATCTTCATAATTGTCACCATCAACGAAGGGACCCCACGAACCGCTCGTTGCACCACTGGAAATAATTTGATTCGCGCTTGTCGCCATTCCGTTCCCGGTGTTATGATGAATGCGAACTTCGCTCGGCTGGAGTATCGCTACGTCCCTTCGAGAATTCGCGGGGCGGAGCTTGCCAAAGAGAACATCCTTGACCGAATTTTCGGTTGCGCACCCGGATTGTGCTGTGAAGAAGGTTCCGTTATCGGCGGGAAAATCTCCGCTGCCATTGTTATAATGCTGATGACCTTCATGAATCATTGTTGCCGTATAAAACGTTTTTGCCAGCACCAGATCGAGGTCAAACGTAGCGTCTCCATTCACCGGCTCGAAGTCGAAGAGCATTCTCGAACGGAAGCAGGCGGATTCCGGCGCTGGAAAAGATACGACCATATTGGTTGTCGTGCTAAGGTAGCTTACATCCGAACCTTCCTCTTCTTGTGCGAATGCCGCCACGCCAAGAAAAAGAAAAATTCCATATAGCAGCTTTATTGGTTTCATGATGAGATTCCTTTCTCGTTTGAGAATGTGTTGTGATTTCGTTTTTGAATCGCTTACCTTGCGACGGCAAACAAAAACGAGATAGCGAAGCAGGGTGTTGCGCCCCGCCGCTCTCGCATCCTTACCATGGATATTGTTTGCACCGTTTGCTCGTAACAGACGGGTTTCTGCTGAGCGGTGATGTTTACCGCATCACCGCTTGGTTTTTTTACGCGAAGCGGACAGGGTAGTACGCTTCATTGTATTCCTCCTTTCTTACCGAACGAGAAGCATTTTTTTCGTCATGCCTCTCAATGAAGTTTGCAGTCGATAGAAATAGACCCCGCTTGGAAAACTACTCGCACCCCAAACGACGGTATGGTAGCCGGATTCCTGTAACCCATCAATCAGTGTTGCCACTTTTGCGCCCAGCAGATTGAAGATGGTGAGCGAAACCACTCCCGCGTGTGGGAGAGAGTAACGAATCGTCGTCGAAGGATTAAATGGGTTCGGATAATTCTGAAGGAGTTCAAGCACCTGTGGTATGTGCGTTCCGTCTTCCACTGCGTTTACAATCCTATCACTCTCATAGTTCCTAATGCGAGGCGGTATCCACGGATACCCAAGCCCGCTCGACGTCTGTGGAAAAATTAAATCTGTTCTTCCATCTCGATCGATATCGAGGAAATAAAAGTTGTTGATGTATATCGAGTCGCGTCGCCATACCCCGAACACTTGGCCTCCAGGAGTGTAGGCGTGAAGTTCAGTCCATAACGTATCCACTTGAACCCTGTTCCACGTGTTCGCTCCCGCCACCACAAACTGTCCGTCGAGCATTCCTGAGTTCACCCACAGCGGCGCGTTGCGGAGAGAGGAATCCGCAAACACCACGCGCCACGTGGTGTCGCGAACATAGTCCAGAAGAAAGGCAGAGCCGTGCCCGATGGGACCTGGCGCGCCGCTGAAGAATTCCAGCGTCGAGTCGGCATCCGTGTTCACAAACATCACCGCGCCCGTGCCGGACTGCAGGCCCGTGTACACACTGCGGGTGCGCCATTGGCCAGGTCCGCTGCGCCAGAGGTAGTCCACCGGCACCGGCTCTTGCACTCCGAACGAACCACCCGCCGGAACAATTTCATCCACACCGCTTCCGTCCACTTGTCCCACTGCGAAGTCAAATGTGTATGGATAGTACCTTGCGATCTCACCATTGAATCCAAACGAGCCATCGCCGCCCCGGCTCGAAAACTCTGCTACGTAAATGCGCGTCCCGTCAACACCCGGTGGGGCTTGCGGGTCGGAGTGCTGCACAGAGAGTTCAAGGCGTCCATCGTGATCCACATCGGTTTGGCGCACTTTGTAAATCCCGCCGGGTTGTGTAAAAATAATATTGGATTCGCACATACGATATTGGCGCGGTCCTGAACACTCCAGAAGAGCCATTCCATTTGTTGTAGTTGAGATGATCACAATTTCTTTCTTGCCATTGCGGTCAACGTCCGAGATGCAATAGGGATAACCTCCTCCGCCTCTCAACACTGTATCCCAATCAACGATGTAGTTGTTATCTGCGACATGTTCGTAAATCACTAAACGGTTGGTGTCGCCTTGGCTAGGAGGAACCTTATAAAAATAGACCAGCTCCGTCTTGCCGTCGTTGTCAATATCATCAATCAGTAAAGCCGTGACTGGTTGGTTTTGCTCTCTGCTTCTCCACACCTCATGAAAATTGAGGGGAGGAAAGTTACTTGTTGCTTGTGGCAGAGAAGCAAAACTAATGTTTGCTCGGTTCATCCACTCGTGCGAGAGTTTTTCTTCTCGTCCATTTACATAGGTGAGATACAAATCTCCCCAGCTTGTGTGGTCGAGAATCATTTCATTGAAGTAATTGCTCTTGCGCCACTCCATTTTCAGCACTTCTCCACTCGTGCGTTGCTCGAACACTTGATCGAAATATCCATCGCCTAAGTTTTGGAATACTTGTATTTTGCCTTCAGAAAAACAGGCAACGTCAAGCAGAGGGTCGGGGTTAAAAAGACCGAGCGCAACGTTGGCGGGGTACGGGCCGACGGGCAGTCCGTGCTCAACGCGCACGCCAAAGCTTTGTAGTGTGCGCGGTTCTCCATTTGCGGCAAGACTGATGGTTTGCACACAGAGGATAACAAGAATAGAAGTAAGAGAGCAAATGTACGGTTTCATAAGAATAAGCCTTTTGAGTTCATCGGATGAGGAGCATCTTCTTTGTGATGCTCAGCAAAGATGTTTGTAATGTGTAAAAATACACGCCGCTTGGCACATTAGAAGCGTTCCACGCGACGTTGTAATTGCCTGCCTCATGTATTTTATTGGCAAGCGTTGAGATTAACTGACCCAGCATGTTATAGACCCGAAGCGAAGCAAATCCTCTTTCCGGCAGGCTGTACCTAATTGTTGTCGTTGGATTGAACGGATTAGGATAATTTTGACGAAGAGTCGTTTGTTCAGGATAACGAGTAGGCTCCTCGACGCTCAACGTAGGTTGGATCTCATAATCTACAAGGCGATGTCCATCTCGCAAAGACAGTTGAGCAAAGACAATATTTGGAAGAGAGTCTCGATCGATATCAAGCAGGTGAAATTGGTGAATTGTAATCGTGCTGTCAGTTCGCCAAAAGCCGGCGACTTCACCTGTGTATTGGTACGCCCTCCATTGGCTCCATGGACCCGTAATGCCATCATACCAATCATTTGCTCCGGCGACAACCGAGGTTTTATATAGTTCCCCGCTGTTGACCCAAAGCGGGGAGCTTTGAAAAGTCGAGTCGATCCAGATCGTAGTCCATGTGCTATCCAAAACATGCTTAATCGCATACATCGAGCCATGACCCAATGGACCGACCCCGCCGATCACAATTTCTTTCGCCGAGTCGGCATCGAGGTTGATGACCATTGGCGTTGTGCAAAGCACGGGCAAGCCGACGGAAAAATAATGCGGCCGCCACGCAAACGGGCCATCCGGAGGTGTGTACTTGAGGTATGTAATATCTTCTGCTCCTCCTGAAAGAAATCCACCCGAGCCCAATATGATCTCGTCCCACCCCTGGCCATCAACTTGCGCGACGGCAAATTCAACAACGTAGCTGTCGAAACGCGCCAAGCTTCCGTTGAAGGCCATGAACCCGTTAGCCTTGCCGGCAAACTCTGCAATGTAAACAAACGTGCGGTCGTAACTGGGGAACGAATTGCTGGTCAAGACGGAAAGTTCCTTTATCCCGTCATGGTCAACATCAGATTCGAGCACCTTTCTTACCGAGCGCGCCGTGCAAAGATTTGTCCGGTAAAAACGATACTGTCTCGGGCCAAAACATTCAAGCAATCCCACCGCACCGCAATTCACACCGTCGTCGTACCCTACTACGATTTCTTTGTGTCCATCATTATCAATATCTGTTATCGCCATGGGATACCCACCCCCGCTCATCAGCGTGTCCCAATCAAGCGCATACTGGTTGTTCCCGACATTTTCATACACCATCAATCTTCCATCGGCGGCTGGTGGACCTTCGTAGAGGTAGTAGATGGCTTCTACCCTACCATCATTGTCAATATCATCAACCCACACGTTATAGGAAGTAACCCGGTTACTCGGACTTCGCCATACCTCGCGAAAGTTCAATGGGGGAAAACTGTTTGTTGCTTGCGGCAGCGATGCAAACCTTCTTTGTGAGTTGAGCATTTGATGATGTGTAATTGTTTCAAGGTGTCCATCGGCGAACGTGAGATGCAAATCTCCCCAGCTTGTTTGATCGAACATCATTTGGGTAAAGTCGTTGCTTTTGCGCCACTCCATCTTCTTCACTACTTCATTACTCCACTTCTCCCACACCGGCTCGGTCCCAAATGTTCCGTTTCCAAGGTTTTGCCACACTTGTATTTTGCCGTCAGTGAAGTATGCGAGGTCGAGTAGCGGGTCGGGGTTGAAGAGACCGAGGGCAACATTGGATGGAAGCGGATACGCAGGATAGCCATGAAGGACAGATACGCCAAACGATTGAAGCGTACGCACCTGTGCCCCGGCTGCTTCATTGACAATAAAAAGCAGAGAGATTGAGAAGAGAATTTGGCGAGAGTAAAATCGGGCGCTCACTATTATTGTTCTCCAGGCTTGCTGGGATGAGGATGAAGCTACAACCTGAGGAGTACGGTTATCCGTTTACTTGTGCCGAGGTGCGCCAGCATCTCTACGAGATCGTAGATCGTTGGACAGCTTCTTTTTGATTCTCTCGACAGGCAAATATACCGCTTCGGCAACAGGAATGTCAAGTCAATCTCCACATTAATTTGTTGACAACTCATTTTGGGAAAGCTACTTTCATTTGATCTCTCCAAAAATGCGAGACGGTAGAACGTTTTGTCACGGTGCATAGAGGTGTCGAGGTAACCGATACAGTCGCCTCATACATCCTCCTTTCTTTCTCATCTGATGAGAAGCATTTTTCGGACGAGTTGCGTTGTTGATGTTTGCAGCGTGTAAAAATACACGCCGCTGGGGAAACCTTGACTAGACCACTGCACCTTATGCTGACCAACCGGCTTCTCGTCATCAACAAGGGCTGCAACTCGTTCTCCCAAGATATTGAAAACCTCAAGGCGAGCATGCCCGCTTTGCGCAAGTGTATACTCAATAGTTGTAGTTGGATTAAACGGGTTTGGGTAGTTTTGTTCCAAGCGAAAAGATAGAGGCGTTCGCGCGCTGTCTTCGCCAACCGCTGTAATGAAATCCGATTCGTAGTCTCTTACGCAATGTCTGAACATGATTGAAGGAAGAAAAGATGTCCAAGCAAATACGAGGTCGGTTCGACGATCATTGTCGATGTCGAGAAGGCAGAAATTATTGATATAGGCAGAATCCAAACGCCATGTTCCAAATTTCTGCCCTTGAGGCAAGTACACATGTAAATCAGAGTATGTTGTATCAAGCTGGCTTCGGTCCCACGTGTTCGCACCCGCCACAACAAACTGCCCATCAAGCATACCGGAGTTTACCCACAAAGGCGCATTGCGCAAAGATGAATCCGCGAACACCACACGCCATGTCGTATCGCTCACGTAATCAAGAAGGAAGGCAGAGCCGTGGCCAATCGGTCCCGGCGCGCCGCTGAAAAATTCCAGTGCCGAGTCGGCATCGGTGTTCACAAACATCACTGCCCCTGTGCCGGACTGCAGGCCCGTGTACACACTGCGGGTGCGCCATTGGCCAGGCCCGCTGCGCCAGAGGTAGTCCACCGGCACCGGCTCTTGTACTCCGAACGAACCACCCGCCGGAACAATTTCATCGACACCGCTTCCGTCCACTTGTCCCACTGCGAAGTCAAATGTGTATGGATAATACCTTGCGATCTCACCGTTGAATCCAAACGAGCCATTGCCGTCCCGGCTCGAAAACTCTGCTACGTAAATGCGCGTCCCATCCACACCCGGTGGGGCTTGCGGGTCGGAGTGCTGCACA
>JBBRUI010000152.1:0-10481 GCA_038247945.1 Bacteroidota bacterium
AAACCGCGCATCAAGCTCCGCGGCGTTCACACCTTGTGCGTGTTCATCAAGTTCCGCTCTTCCTGTCCGCCGTGCAGTAGATTTGATGGCAGGGTGGCTGAGTAGAATTTCTTCGACCATCCTTCCGATCTTATTCGATTCTTCAAGCGAAGTGCCGGGCATCGTCAAAACACTGATGGTGAGCGAGCCTTCATTGAACTCCGGCAAGAACGCACGACCTAAGAACGGAAGAATTGCCATAGCCAACACCAATGCAATTGCAGCACCCGTAAGAACCATTTTCGGTCTGGCAAGAACAGTATCAAGCGTCTTTGCATAGTACTTCTTGAGTCTTTCGACAATAAAACTCTCACCTTCCTTGTGCATGAATTTCGCTTTCGGCAAAAGATAAGCGCACAAGGCAGGCGTGACAGTAAGCGCAACGAACAATGATGCGCCGATGGATGCAATGTACGCGATGCCCAGCGGACGCAGGAGTCTGCCTTCAACTCCACTCAAAAAGAAGAGCGGCAGAAATACGACGATGATGATGAGCGTTGCGTTCACAATCGACGAGCGAATCTCGCGGGAAGCATCAAAGATAACGTCGAACGAGGAACGTTGCTGAGGTTCAGGAAGCCGTGCGTTTTCCTTTAGGCGGCGGAAAACGTTCTCCACGTCGATGATAGCATCATCCACAATAGCACCAACCGCAATCGCCATTCCGCCGAGCGTCATCGTGTTAATAGTGATGTTGAAATACTTCATCACGAATATGGCGAAGATAAGCGAGAGCGGCATTGCCGTCAGCGAAATAAATGTTGTCCGGGCATTGCCGAGAAAGAGAATGAGAACAATGACAACGAGAATTGCGCCGTCGCGAAGCGCCGCTTGTATGTTGTGAATCGCTATCTGAATGAAATCCGACTGACGGAAGATGTGCGTGTTGATGACCATTCCATCCGGAAGAGTTTTCTGAATTGCGTCGAGCGTCCGCTCAATACGTTCAGTCAATTCCAACGTGTTTGCGCCGGGCTGTTTTTGAATGGAGATGACAACGGCGGGCTTTGCGTTCACCGATGCGTCGCCGATTTTTGTTGCAGCGTCAATTTTCACCAATGCAATGTCTCGAATCAATACCGGAACGTTATTCCGAAGAGCGACCACAGCATTGCTGATGTCGTCGAGCGAGTGAATTCTTCCAATGCCGCGGATGAGATATTCCTGTCCCTTTTCCATGAACACGCCGCCGGAAGAGTTCTCGTTCGATTGTTCTGCCGCAAGAAGTACTTCCTCCAGTGTTACGTCGTAAGCGATGAGCTTGTCCGGGTCAACAAGAACTTGATACTGTTTCTTCCCTCCGCCAATAGGAATAATCTGCGAGACACCGGGGACTGCAAGCAATCGCTGTCGCACCGTCCAATCGGCAACAGTGCGAACGTCCAGCTCGGAATGCTTTTCCGACGAGACGCTCACGAGCATTATCTCTCCCATGATGGAAGAGATTGGGGCAAGCGATGGCGTTCCCACACCCTTGGGCAACTGCCCGGAAAGAAGCTGAAGTTTTTCATTTACAATCTGCCGCGCTATAAAAATATCCGTTCCCCAATCAAACTCTATCCACACAATGGAAATCCCCATCGCCGTTGATGAACGAACACGGCGCACGCCGGTAGCACCGTTCACCGCCGTTTCAATCGGGAACGTTACCAGCGTTTCGACTTCTTCAGGCGCCATGCCGTGCGCTTCGGTGAGAAGGACAACGCTCGGCGCGGTGAGGTCCGGAAACACATCCACGGGAATTTGCGTGACGGTAATTGCGCCGACGACAAGGACTATGATTGCAGCAATAACGACAAGCAGTTTATTCTTGAGTGACCCTTTGATAATTGAATCAAGCATTGTCATCCTCCGGTCAATGGTCGTGACCGTGAGCAGGCAACTGCGTCGAGAGCGACGCAAGACGCACTTGATACGCGCCTGTGGTAACAACGCGTTCGCCGTCGCGCACGCCTTTCAGCACTGCAACATGCCCGCGGTCGCGTCCGCCAAGTTCCACATCCCGTTTCGCAAACGCTTCACCTTCAACATGCACGTACACGCTGTAGCGACCCTCCTCTTCAATCAAGGCCGACTCCGCCACGACGAGAATGTTCTCTTCCTTCCCGGTTTTGATAAGCACGTCGGCGAACATGCCGATGCGCAGACGCTGTTGAGGATTTGCAACCTCAAAGATGACCGGAATCGTGCGCGACTTTTCATCGACAACCGAACTGAATGATACGAGCTTTCCATTTCTTTCATTCACTTCAAACGTCTCAGTAAACCCTGCGATGTGAAATTCGGCTCGTCGCGGCTGCAGAAGTTTGCCCGCTTCTGCAACCGGTACGAACGCTTGCAGCCAAACCGTTGCGCTGTTCACAATGCGAAAAAGCGGTTCGCCTGCATTGAACTGCTTGCCGAGAATAAAGTGAGCTTCTGTGACAGTACCGGAGATGGGAGCTTTCAGCAAGAAATTGAACTCGTTCGGACGCTGCGGTTTTTCCACATCGGGCTGTACGTATTTTGCAATGGCGGAGAAATTTGCTTCCGCCTGCTTGAACTCCGCTTCCGCTTCCTGATATTCCTTCGAAGAGATTGCCTCCTTGTCGTACAGTTGCTTTGCTCGCTCAAACTCAGATTGTGCCAGAGCTTTCTTACTCCTTGCTTCGACATATTGTTTCGCGAAGTTATCCGAACCGTCCGCCGTTTGTGCGGCGGGTGTCAGGGTTGCAAGCACCTGACCGTTGCGAACCATTGTGCCCATCGTGGGAACTCTTCCGTTGTGTTCCGGCTGCAACATGCCCGCAAACGGCGCAGAGACTATTACGTCGAGGTTCTTCTTCGAGAGAATCACGCCGCTTGCCCGCACCGAGTTGCTGAACATCCGCTTCGTGACCGGTTCAGTGCGAAATTCCGTTTTCCATTGCTGTTCTTTCAGATACGATATCAATGGCTCGGCTCCCTGCTCCGGCTTCTCGTCAGGAATTTGTTCAAGCGAATCGTACACGCGAATATCTTCAATGTTGAGAACGTCGTTCGTTGCAACGACAGTCATTGTAAGATGATACGTTCCGCTCTTCTCGAACTTCACTGTTGGACGATAGATGCCCGGCGAGGTCGGCTTTTCAGCTTCCACGCTCACCTTCGTTCCGTCGGACGACTGAAACAACAACTGAATTTCTCCATCGGCGATGGCTTTGAAATCAGAGAGCCGCGTTAAGTGAACGGCAAAGCGCGCTTCGTTGCCGACAACAAGGGCAGGATGTTCCATGAAAAGTTCAGTCTTCTGAGTCCACAACGTAGCAGCCCCGCCACCTTTTGCCGGCTGTGATGCTTTCTTCTGTTCTTCCTGAGAACAGCCGGTGACAATAATTATCAGCACGAGAGCAAGAGTCATATTGTTCATTGCACATTTCCTTATTTGCAAAAAGAATGTAAACGCCATGCGACGCCGGGTGAAACACAACTCGACTCCACAAACAGAAAAGACGCAGAGAATTCCAGGAAACGTTACGCGACGGGAGGAGAACGACCTAAGAGATTGGAAGTGAGGAAAGTTTGAAGAGGTGGTGAATCATCAGGCTGGATAGCAACGATGATTAGGTCGTTACAACTAAGACTGAATGTGTCTGTAGCAAGACTGATGATGCTGATGGGTTGCGATAATAATTTTTGTGTAGAGCTTGAGTTCTGAACGCCGGAGAGTTGAACGGTTGCAACATTATGTTCGTGGTCAACGTCCTTCGCAACGATTGCAGGCGTTTCGTTTAAGCCGTTCAAGTCATTATGCGCATGCACGACGAAATCATGTGCGTGCTCGTCAATCCCCTCATGATGGTGCGAGAGCTGCTCGTGCGCGTGGACGCCGATGCCAAAGACCGCCGCAAAAAGATAGCACACCAGTAGTAGTGTTCGAACGGGAATTGTCGGTATGACGAACAGTTGCATCATTTTTCTACACTCAAAGTACAGATTGCAGATGAGAAAGCAAAGGATCACGCAACATACCCGTCGCAGCCTTTCTTTGCCCACCGCTTACGTGATCTTCAATTTTGCCGAGATCGGGACGTCAGTTCTGAGTGTTCAACGTTGCACGGATACCCGAGGTTTTCAACAACCTCGCGTTGATTGCGACAACGATAGTACTGACAGACATCAGCACAGCCCCCATTGCGGGACTCAACAAAATGCCGAAGCTGAACAACACGCCTGCAGCCAACGGCATCGCAATCGCGTTGTACCCGGTTGCCCACACGAGGTTCTGCACCATTTTCCTATATGTTGCTTTAGCAAGCTTGATCATTGCGACAACATCTTGAGGGTTGCTCTTGACAAGAATGATGTCGGCAGTCTCGACTGCAACATCCGTTCCGGCTCCAATGGCAATGCCGACATCCGCTTGCACCAACGCCGGTGCATCGTTGATGCCATCACCGGTCATGGCAACGACAAGTCCTCGTGATTGGACTTCTTTGATCTTCGCTGCTTTTTGATCGGGAAGAACCTCAGCAAAGTATTCATCCAATCCAAGTTCATCAGAAACCCACTTCGCAACTTTCTTGTTGTCGCCTGTTAGCTGCCCGTGCCTATCTTCCTTCGGGGCGCTTTCACCATTCGCTTTCAGATACGATTCTGGATTCGACTCGAATTTAGTTTTGTCAGCGGCTGAACAGAAGTAAAAAGCAGCACCTTTGTAATTCGAAACATGTGGTGTTGACTTCTCGTCAACCTCCATACCGCATACCGGGTCTTTGACCATTGTTTGTGTCCTTATCTTTTACCTATTTATCGGTTGCATCCAAACACCACATCAACGTCCGGGAGCCGAACGGGAAACCGCTCGCGGCTTGCCTGGACTGTTGGTGTGTGTGGCCAAATTCCCGAACGGACGTTATCCGCAGCATCCTCCAGATTTCTCCTCGGCCTTACCACCGACGGGTGTTGATAGAAACTTCTGCCGACAGCGATCACTGCAAAAATAGAAGGTCTCTCCATCGCGTTCGGCGTGGAGAGCCGTTGCTTCGTCAACGGTCATTCCACAAATGGGGTCTTTGGTTATGGATTTCGATTCTGTCATCATCGTATTTTCTTTCTTCGTTGTTGTTATCAGGATATTTTGATTTCGGTTGTCCCTTACTTCACAGTGTATTTAAACTGTGTCGTCTTGGAAACTCCACCAACGTTGACGCTTGCGGTAAGTTGGTATTCTCCTTTTTGGTCAAGCGTGATGCCGCTTCCAAAGTGGTTCATCATAGTACTCTTGAGCTCAACAGAAGAATTCTTTTTTGAGGGAGACAGAATCAGGATCTTAGCACTGGCATTCGCAACTTCTTTCCCGCTTGTAGCATCTGTTACGTCGAGCATGATGTGATGGGTACCGGCCATCATCGCTTCCCTCGTCGCATTGTCCATCCCCATGCCGTCGTGTTTCATTTCCTTCATATCCTTGTCCATGCCCTCATGTTTCATTCCCATCATACCCTTGTCCTTCTCCATGCCGTCTTTTGTCATCTCCTTATGTTCCATCGCGCCTTCCTTTTCGTCATGCATCATCATCATGCCTTTCTTTCCCTTCATCATCTTCTTATGTTCCGCCTGCGTCATGAGCCACACCTTCATGTGAAGACCCTCTGAGGTCGCCTCGAATGTCGGCTTGCCCATCATGCCCGACATGTCATGTTTCTTCATGTCGGTCTTGGCCTGGTGGTCGTGAGTGGACTGTCCGAACATCGGCAGTGTCAAAGCGATTGTGAGAGCTGTCGAGAGCAACGCATATTTGATTTTCATGATGAATCCTTTTTTGATTTGGTTTGTGATTTGTTGAGTACGGCCGGTTCACTCCTTCTTCTTGAAAATTGCCCAACCGAGTACGATGCCGAGAACGAGCGTGATGACAGTTGGAGTCCAGAGCCAACCGTGTCCGCCCATCCCTCCGCTTCCATTCATCCCACCGTTCATCATTCCGCCTGTCATCCCCCAACCACCGAAGAACAGGAAAAGCAATACAACGACGACAAACGCGACGACGAGAGGTTTATTAGTTGTGTTCATGAGAGTTTCTCCTTTGTGATAGTTGCAGTCCACCGATATTGTTTTTGTTCCACATGAGAAGTTACCAATGATGCGCATGGATGAGAATCGACCGAAAGGATGAAAGAGTAGCTAATTCTTTCTCACGCGGGACGACGCCTATACTTTTGTTTCGATCCAAGTCAGCGCATTCCGCCGTTCGCAACAATCATCGCAACCATAATTGCACCCATGACGACTGCGCCGACAATTACGTAGGTCGACGTGTTGCTCATTCCCATCATACCTCCACCATGTTCGTGTTGATGAGGAGCGACCGTTTGTTTTGCTTCAATCGTCACCTCCCGTTCAAGCGTTCGCTCGCCAATTGCTGTGACGACAAATGTAAATGTATGCTCACCGGCTTCAGCGGCTTTGAAGTGCACAGTGTATCCATCAGCACCCTCTCGTATTTCCTCTCCGCTAACATGCTCATGCAATTCTGTATCGGCGTGATGCTGGACGGAGAACTGCACCTTTGCCCCGGACAGGGGCTGCGCTGTCTTGGTATTAGTAAGCTTCAATGTGATCACGCTTTCGCTTGCAACTTCCATCAATGGAAGTCGCACGACCGCCTTTACGTCACCATCGATAACTTCCTTCTCAATAGTTGACTCCGGCTTAGCTTGATGGCCTCCGCCATCGTGCATCGTCGTCATTCCTATATGCATGCACGAAGAGAACAGTATGGTCGATAGTGCCACAGTCCCGATAACAAACAACTGAGTTTGTTTCATGTTCAATCCTTTCGTAGATATTTGGACGTCATTAACACGAGGCATCCACATTGTTGACCCTTCAGTGGTGGCCGTGTCCGCTGCCCGTCGTATCCATCGTTGCGAAATGGTACATCATGTCGTTGCTCATCATACCGGTGCCATGCCCCCCCATCATACCCATGTTGCCCAGGCGACGTTCCATCATCTGCATCATTTCTTTTCCCATGTGAATCATGTATTGCATCCGGGGCGTCATCATTGAGTCGGGTTTGAAGTAGCACCGCGTGCTATCTCCACTCCAGAGAAAACTTCCTCGCGCTGCATGTACCTGACCCATATGGCGCATCATGGAAGAGTCTCCCATAATATTCGTCATTCCCCTGTGCGGCATCATAGTCGAATCAGGACATAGAGAATCCGCCATCGCCGCTTGGCTGATGAGATGCAGATTACTCTCCACGACCGCCCGGTCCACAGGCTTTGCAAACGTCAGCGCGATAGCTGCATCCAGCCGGACGGCAGATTGTCCGTCACTTGGGCTGACAATGAGATTTGCCGGAGGCATCGTTGTGTCTTCGCCCGTTGTCGAATTCTTGGAACATCCTCCGATTGCAATTGCTAAGGCAAGCGCGATTACAAAAAAGTTGATGTACATGTCTATTCTCCTTGTCGTTAGGTTGTTGGTTTGGGGAAATGATGTTGTCGCTTTTGCATTGAAAACCGTCCTTCAATCAATCTTCAATCCAGAACTTTTCATTCTTTCACAACAAGTGTCCCTTGAATCATCTCCATGAGACATGAGAATGCAAAAGTACCGGACTTGTTGGGTGTGAATTCAACTTCGGTGACTTTAGATGGCTCAAGTTTAGTCTTGATGCCGAAATCCTTAAACACCACACTACCCGTGCATGACTCTTCCTGCAGGTCGAAGTTGAGACGGAGCGGAATCCCCTTTTTTACCACTAGCGTGTTCGGGTGATAACCGTCCTTAATCAGAACAGTCGCTTCTTGGATTCCATCATCGTTGATGAAGGCGTACGCTTTCGACGCAGTTGTTTTTGTATGTTTACTGTGATCATCGGGAGTTGCAGTCTCCGCACCTCCATGTTTGTGGCCACCCGATCCCATCATCCCGCACTGAGCATTGGCGCTCACTGTACCACCGAGCAGCAACGCAACCACTAAGACTACCCATTGTGTTTTCATGTATCGATCCTTTCTTGCTTGAGTGTGTTTTTCGTTGTTAGTTTAGCCTCACTTCATCCAGTTTGCCATCTTCGACAACTCCAACGTTCCCTTTTTCAAGGAGCGCTGCTTCATTATGTAGAAAAGAATCGGCGTTACCACAAGCACGTGAACCGTTGAGGTCACCAGCCCGCCAATCATCGGCGCAACCAACGGCTGCATCATGTCTGCGCCAACGCCGGTACTCCACATAATCGGAACCAGGGCAATCAGACTCGTACTCACCGTCATCACCTTCGGCCGAAGGCGAAGCACTGAACCTTCAATTGTCGCTTCGCGGATGTCGTCCGATGTAATCGGTCCGCGTTCGCCGAGTTTGTGCGCATGAATACGTTTGTCCAATGCCTCATGCAGATACACGACCATGACAACGCCGGTTTCAACAGCAAGTCCGTACAGTGCAATAAATCCAACCCACACGGCAACAGAGAAATTGTATCCCAAAATGTAGATCAGGTAAACGCCGCCAATGAGCGCGAACGGAACGGACAGCATCACGACAAACGCTTCGGCGAAATCCTTTGTCACCATGTAAAGCATGACGAAGATAATGAACAAGACAATCGGCATCATAATCGTGAGACGTTCCTTCGCACGAATTTGGTTTTCCCATTGCCCGCTCCATTGCACCGTGTACCCTTGCGGAAGCGTCAGTTTACTCGTGAGCACTTCCTTCGCCTCGGTGACAAAGCTTCCCATATCACGACCGCGAACATTGAGAAACACAATCGAACGCAGTTGCGCATTCTCACTCGAAATCATCGGCGGACCCGGTACCATTTCAATCGTCGCCAACTGACCGAGCGGAATGTACGCGCGAGTCGAAACCTCACTCCGCAAGAAACGAGTCTCCGACGTTGGCGAAAGAGAAAGTTGCGGTTGTGAAATGCGTGCTTTGGTTGCTCCCCACGTGCTTGTCGTACTTCCCATGCCGCCGCCCGTTTCTCCCATACCGCCGGCATCAGATGAAGCCTGAACCATCCCGCCGCCGGAAGTACTCACAGGAACAAGTAAACTCTTCAACGCATCAACACTGTTTCGCGAATCACGCGAATAGCGGACACGAATCGGAAAGCGCTGCCGCCCTTCGATGACCGTTCCGATATTCTCTCCGCCGATTGCAGTTTCAATAATGTCCTGCACATCGCCTATGTTGACACCGTACCGCGCAACCGCTTCGCGCTTGATGTTGATGTCGAGGAACAAGCCGCCTTGCGTTCGTTCGGCGTACAAATCTGCTGCACCCTGAACGGTCCGGAGAATCTTCTCGGACTGAATCGCAAGTTGTTCAAGCGTGTCGAGGTTCGTTCCGAAAATTTTCACGCCCAAATCTGTTCGCACGCCGGTGGAAAGCATGTTGATGCGGTTGATGATCGGCTGCGTCCACCCATTGCGCACGCCGGGTATTTGTAATTTTGCGTCCAATTCTGAAATGATGTCATTTTTTGTGATGCCGGGCCGCCATTGATCTTTTGGCTTGAGAAGAATGATGGACTCAAGCATGCTCACGGGTGCCGGGTCGGTCGACGTTTCCGCCTTTCCCGACTTGCCCAACACAGTTTCGACCTCAGGAACAGATTTGATGATCGCATCCTGCACTTGAAGAATACGATTCACTTCTGTAATGGAAGCGGACGGCAGTGTCACAGGCATGAACAATAAACTCCCTTCATCCAGCGGCGGCATAAACTCCGAACCGATACTGATGATCATCGGAATAGTGATCAACAAAGCGATGACGTTGATAGCAATCGTCGTCTTACGAAACTTCAGCACCCATGTGATGATTGGCGCGTAGATGCGATTCAGCATTCTTGTAATTGGATTTTTCTCTTCCGTTCTAAACTTTCCCCGCGTCAACATTGTCATCAAGACGGGAACAAGCGTGATGGCGATAATCGCAGAGCCGAGCAGAACAAACGTTTTCGTAAACGCCAATGGACGGAAGAGCTTTCCTTCCTGTCCTTCCAACAAAAACACTGGAAGGAACGACACAACCATAATCAACACGGAGAAGAAAATTGCCGGTCCGACTTGTTTGGCAGACTGAATTGAGATATCCGCAAGTTCCTTGTTCGTCAATTCACCCTCATCGTCACCCTGAGCGGAGTCTCTCTGTTTCTCAAGCGAGACGCCCGCCTGCCGGACGGGCAGGGAGTCGAAGTGGGTACCTGGCCTGACATCCTTCGACTCCGTTCCAACCAAAAGAGGGTCGGAACTGCGCTCAGGATGACGGTCGCGGTTGTTCCGTCGTGCTTGCTGCGCAGCGGCGACATTCTGGCTGCCACTTTCATCAATCAGGGAAAACGCTACACCGCCGTGCGTTTCACCAACACCGCCGGTGAGACCTTGTACTACACCGAAGATGGCCGCCCGCTGCGCAAGAGCTTCCTGCGCACGCCGGTCGAGTTCACCCGTATCTCGTCG
>JBBRUI010000153.1:0-10469 GCA_038247945.1 Bacteroidota bacterium
AGCAGAATTAATCATTGCCAACAAAGAGCTTCTCTTTCAAAACGAAGAGAAAGAAAAACGGGCAGCAGAATTAATCATTGCCAACAAAGAGCTTGCCTTTCAAGACAAAGAGAAAGGAAAACGGGCAGCTGAGCTCGTCATTGCTGACATAGAACTTGACTTTCAGAACAAAGAAAAAGAAAAAAGGGAAATTGCAAATAAAGAACTTGAAGCACTCAGCTATTCCGCAAAATTAGCTTCTCAATATTCACTTAGTCTTATTGAAGCGAGTCGTGACCCATTAGTTACCATTAGTCCTGAAGGTAAGATCACTGATATGAATCAGGCAACCGTAAATATTGTCGGTATGAGCCGCGAAGAACTCACCGGCACCGATTTCTTCGATTATTTCACAGAACCACAAAAGGCTCGTGAGGTTTACCAGGAAGTGTTCGCAAAAGGATCTGTTGCCGATTCTCCACTTACGCTTCGCCATAAAGAAGGCAAGCTTACCGATGTATTATTCAATGGATCGGTTTATAAGGATGATAGAGGGAATGTGCTGGGAGTTGTGATTGTAGCCAGAGATGTTACGGCACAAAAAAAATTAGAAAGGGATGTGGCAGAACGGGAAAAAGAATTGGAGCGATTAGTAGAATTGGAACGATTCAGAAAATTAACAGTAGGCAGGGAGTTGAAAATGATAGAACTGAAAAAAGAAAATGAAGAATTAAGAGGAAAACTTGGTATTGCAAAGGATGAAAACAGTTAATTATGGGAAATGCTACCAGTGAAATAGAAAGCCAATTAAAGTCCCTTGAGAAAACTCAACGGCCTATTCTTAACACTCTGGAAGATACAGAGGATGAAAAAAATCTATTGGGAAACACGCAAAAGGCCGTAATGAATATTCTCGAAGATTTTACCTATGAAAAAAAGTTCCTTGAGCATACCCAAAGTGCAGTACTTAATATTTTGGATGATTATTCAGAGGAAAAAAAACTAGCCGAAGACACGCAAAAAGCCGTAATAAATATTCTCGAAGATTATAGCATAGAAAAAGCCAGTGTTGAAAAAATGAATATCAAACTCACGAGTTCAAATAAAGAAATAGAACAATTTGCATACATAGCTTCACACGATTTGCAAGAACCGTTAAGAACCATTTCCAATTATGTAGGTTTATTTCTTAAAAAATACAAAGGGAAATTAGATAAAGATGCCGATCAGTATCTGGATTTTATTAGCGGGGCAACCGGTCGTATGCAATCGCTCATCAGAGATTTATTGGATTATTCAAGAATAGAAAAAGATGAAAATAAAACAGCAATAGATTGCAATATGCTATTAAAGGATATATTGAAGTATATGGCTATCTCTATTACAGAAAGCAAGGTAGAGGTATATTCAGAACAACTGCCGGTTATAAACGGTTATCTTTCAGGGCTGGAATCTCTTTTTCAGAACCTTATCAGTAATGCTATTAAATTCAGAAAAAAAGATACAAATCCAATTATCCACATTAGCGCACAAGCCAAAGATAAAGAATGGCTTTTCGCAATTAAAGATAATGGAATTGGAATAGACAAAATATATTATGCGAAGCTGTTTATAATTTTTCAGAAACTACACAATAAAGAGGAATATGCCGGTACAGGTATAGGATTGGCTCACTGTAAGAAAATTGTTGAACTGCACGGAGGAAGAATTTGGGTAGAATCAGAACTTGAAAAAGGAAGCACATTTTATTTTACTATACCTAAAACAATATTACTATGAACAAAAGATTGAATTGTATTCTTCTGATCGATGACGATGTAGAGGGTAATTTTTTTCATCAGATCGTTATTAAGGAAATGAATATTACGGAGCATATTGAAGTTGCGTTAGGAGGCGAGGAAGCTATAAAATTTCTCACAAAAGAAAATCAAACTCCACCCGACCTAATATTTTTAGACATCAATATGCCTAAAATGAACGGATGGGAATTTTTGGAAGTATATAAGAAATTAAGCGTAGAACAAAAAGCAAAAGTCATTGTTGTAATGCTTACTACATCAGAAAACCCGGAAGACAGGAAAAGAGCCGAACAAGATCCTGAAATTGTTGGCTTTAATTCCAAACCTCTAACCGAAGAAATGCTTAATGAAATTTTGGAGCGCTACTTTCCAGAAAATAAAAATGAATCCAAATAGGGAACAACCTACCGCAAACTCCAACGACGGTGCTACTAATGCCAACGTATTTGCATCACATTGTTTTTGCTCCCCACACAAGCCAACGTTCTATAACAGGCAGCACACTCCATGAAGGTCGCCTTACAACCCATGACCAACTCCAGTACTCCATCACTCCATGACTCCACAAGTCCTCTTGATAGATGAATGAAATCCATTTCTATCGTACTCAAGCTACTGGTTACCGCATACGCAAGTTATCTGCTTTATTTTCTCGCCTTCGAATATTATCCTGCAGACCCGCTGGGGTTTACACCACCGTTTGTTTTATGGGTGATTGACACCATCAATCTTTTTATCCACGAAGCGGGACACCTGTTCTTCCGTTTGTTCGGACAAACAATGTCCATACTCGGCGGATCGCTTACGCAGTGCCTCATTCCTCTTGCGCTTGCGGTTGTAACGTGGCATGAGAAGCCGCATCAAGTGGGCTTGCCATTGTTTTGGTTCGGCGAAAATCTCGTGAACGTAAGCGTGTACATTGCCGATGCCCCCTACAGGAATTTAAAACTGATTAAAGATGGATTGATTCACGACTGGCATTGGCTGCTTATCGACCATCTTGAATGGGCTGAGCCGATGGGGTTAGTGGTTCGGGGATTGGGATTGTTCGTCTGCTTCATAGCAGTAGTCGCGATGGTATTTTTTCTCGTCAAGCGTGTCCGTGTGCCGGACATTCCACCGCCTCACTCCAACTGAGGAAGATAACCTCTTTCGTCCCGAAGTTCAGCAACCATGGCGTTGGCTGACTTAACAATACTTTCATCCGCAGGTTACATTTTATTATGGGGCAACTGGCTGCGCAATACGCGGAGTACCTCTGCGAGATCAGGCGGCAGGTCGGAATCCACGGACATCCTTTTTCTGGATTTCGGATGAACAAACTCGAGCGTTTTGGCGTGCAATGCCTGCCGGTCAATCTGCTTCAGAAGTCGTTGAACTTCAGCTTTCTGCTTCGGAGTTCCCGGTCCTGCAACGATTTGCCGCCCGCTGTACGTTGGATCGCCGAATACGGGATGATGTATGTGTGCAAGATGAACGCGGATCTGATGCGTGCGCCCGGTTTTTAATTTCAGCCTGATCAACGACAGATATTCGAACTTCTCGATCACCGTGTATTCGGTAATGGCGTGCTTTCCTTCGCGCACCACTGCCATTTTTTTTCGGTCCGATTTACTTCTGCCTAAGTGAGCTTCAATCGTTCCCTTCTGATCTTTGAATGTTCCCCAGACAATCGCCCAATACTCCCGGCCGGCAGTTCGGGCAGAGAATTGTTTTGCCAATTGAGCGTGCGCGAAATCTGTCTTTGCAACCACCATAATGCCCGACGTATCCTTGTCGAGACGATGGACGATACCTGGACGCGTTTCATCATTCAGCGTGGAAAGATGATTGCAGTGATACAACAAAGCATTCACGAGCGTGCCGGAATAATTCCCGTGCCCGGGATGCGTGACCATACCCGCAGGCTTGTTGACGACAAGCAGCTCTTCATCCTCGTAAAGAATATCGAGAGGGATTGCTTCGCGAACTGCTTTTTGCGGAGGAGGTTTTGAGAGTGTTATGTGGATGATCTCGCCGGGACTGACCTGATGGCTTGAACGGGGTTTCTTCCCGTTCACCAACACTGTTCCCTGTTCGATTGCCCGCTGTACTTTATTGCGGGTTGCATTCTGCACATGATGGGTGAGGAAAACATCGAGTCGCTCTTTCTTCTTGCCCGGGGGAACAACGATTTCAAATTCGTGGGGCATTGAACGTGTGTCTATGTGTCGGAGTTTCCGGAGGAGGAGGAATCTACTGTCGAAGCATTACTCGTGGAAGCATTCACCGGGTCAACCGGCGTAGCAGATAGCGATGTGGAGTTTGTCGGGGATTGTGAATCAGGGACGCCTTCCGGCCGCCGTTGGGTAACCAGCAACAGAATAATGCCGATGGTGACAGCGGCATCTGCAATGTTAAACACGGGCCACCGCGAAAGAGCGTAACCGAAGATGTTTATATCAAAGAAATCTACATCGAAGAAATCGACTACTTTCCCGTAGAAGAGCGGAGCCTCATTGAAGATAACACCATAAAAAGTCCTGTCGATAAGATTTCCTATTGCGCCGCCAAGAATCAAAGCAAGTGAAATGCGGAAGCCCAAATTCTCACGGCGTGCACGGTACAGGTAATACACAATACCGGCACTCAACAGAATAGAGAAGAGAGAAAAGAAGAGCTTACCGCCAATATCAATCCCGAATGCCATCCCGGGGTTTTCAATGTACGTGAGACGGAAAAAGTTACCCAAAACCGGACGGCTGAATCCATAGCGCATCCCTTCCCAGTTGATGCCGAGAAACGGAATGCTGATCCCTTTCACCCATAATTTGGAAAGTTGATCGACAACGACAATGGTAAACGAAAGCCAGAGAACCCGCACGTGCTCCTCAGTTTTTCTTTTTGCTTAATGCAATCCGGCCGCGTTCGCATGGCAGGTTTGTATTTTTGTATTCGGCGCAGGTTTGGGCGGTAGGCACAGCTTCAAGTCGCTCTTTGGGAATGAGCAATTGGCAAACACGGCAGAGCCCGTACGTTTTGTTGTCAATCCGAAGGAGCGCATCATCCAACTGGTTCACAAATTTACTTCCGCGCGATGCGAACAAGAACGTTTTTTCGCGTTCCATCGCGTCCGTACCCTGTTCCATATGGAGGGAGTACGTAGAATTTTCGCTGACGTACTCTCCCGTCATTATGTCCATCATGCTCTCCTTCAGCGTTTCGAGTTCTTCCATCGTTTCTTTTTTCTTTTCGAGAATCAATTCTTTGAAGCGTTTCAAGTTCCGATCCGCATATGTTTTCACCGGAAGAGTTTTAATCACTTTACTTTTTACCATGGCACTTTTGGGGGACGGTTGAGGTAATGTTTTTTCGTCGTTCCCCCTTTGGCTTTCTTCAAAGCCTGTGTGCGCTTTGCCGCCTTCTCTTTCATAATCGCAATCGTGGCCTTTGCGCCCGAAACTTTCACATTCTTTTTCGCCATCACGTCATCGCTCCTTGCATGATTAGTGTGCGGTTAAGACCGGCGCTCAATTGTAATCGTAGCCGCTTCTCCGTTGAGATCCTGCGTTGCACTGTGTGGACCTGATTTGAATACCGGACTGAGTTCCACAGCAAGAGTTTCATTCCGGATATATTCAGCCATATTCTGAATTGCAAGAGTCAGCTTCCCGGACGCTTGGTAAAAAATTGCAATCCGGTCCGTTACCGCGAACCCGGCGTCCCTCCTCATGCCCTGAACGCGGTTAACAAATTCACGGGCGAACCCCTCGGCAATCAACTCTTCAGTCAGCTCGGTGTCAAGCGCGACCGTCAGGCCGCCATCAGACTCCACAAGCCAGCCCTGAATATCTTCGCGAAGGATCTCAACGTCTTCCTTCCCCACAGTATACGTCGAGCCGTTTACGGGTAGAATGTACGAGCCGTTTCGTTCAAGCTCCGCAATTTCAATTCCGCTCATTTCCTTGATCCGCTCCGCCACCTTTTGCACGGACTTGCCAAATTTCGGGCCGATGGATTTGAAATTGGCTTTTGCTTTTTTCTTTACGATCCCCGATTCATCGGTGACGAATTCAATGGCCTTCACATTGATTTCTTCGAGAATGAGATTTTCCATCTGCTCGACTGCATACCGTTCTTCCTCATTTGAAACCGGAAGGATGATGCGCCGGAGCGGCTGTCGCACTTTCAAATTCGATTTCATACGCATTGAACGTACAAGCTCAACAATCCGTTGCGCACGCGCCATCTTCGATTCCAGAGCCGCGTCGATGACAGAAGCTTCAACTTCAGGGATCAGACCAAGATGCACCGACTCCTCCGGTTCACGATGCGTAACGCCGTTGAGGTTCCGGTACAATTCTTCCGAAATGAACGGAGCAAACGGCGCTGCAAGGTTTGCAATTCCCACCAGACATTCATAAAGCGTCTGATATGCCGCGGTCTTGTCCTTCCCTATCTCGCTCTTCCAGAAGCGCCGGCGATTCCTACGAACATACCAATTAGAGAGTTGATCGATGGTGAACGCGCTCACACTTTTCGCTGCCTTTGTAACATCATAGGCGTCCATCATCAGCCCGTATCGCTTGACGAGCGAATTAAACTCAGAAAGGATCCAACGGTCAATCTCCGGACGATCTGCCACCGGAATGTGCCGCTCGGCGTAGGTGAACTTGTCGATGTTCGCGTACAACGCAAAGAATGCATACGAGTTAACGAGCGTCCCGAAGAATTTCCGCTGTACATCCCCCAATCCATCTTCATCGAACATGGTCGGGCGCCACGGCGGGCTTGTAGTAACGAGGTACCACCGCGTGGTATCCGCGCCATATGTCGCAAGGGTCGTGAACGGATCGACAGTGTTCCCTTTGGACTTCGACATCTTCTGTCCACTCTTATCAAGAATCAGCTCATTGACAATCAGATTCTTGTATGCCGGCCCATTGAAGAGGAACGTCCCGATTGCGTGAAGAGAATAGAACCATCCGCGAGTTTGATCTATCCCTTCGCAAATAAAATCGGCAGGATACTGTTCGCCTGAATCAATCAGATTTTTGTTTTCAAACGGATAATGCCACTGGGCAAACGGCATTGATCCTGAATCGAACCACGCATCAATTACTTCCTGCGTGCGTGTCATCGTTCCGCCGCACGAGCAGGTGAATGTTATTGCATCAACAAACGGCTTATGCAAATCCAGCGGCTCACGGACATTCTCGCCCTGCTTCAACTCGGCGATGCTTCCAACACATTTTTGGGCTTTGCACTTTTCGCAAATCCAAATTGGGAGCGGCGTTCCCCAAAATCTGTCGCGGGAGAGTGCCCAATCTTTATTTTCCTCCAGCCAGTTTCCAAACCGGCCTTCGCCAACTTCCGGCGGCACCCAATTGATTTGCTTGTTCAGCTCTACCATCTTCGCCGCATATTTTGTTGTGCTGATGTACCATGACTCGCGTGCGTAGTACAACAGCGGCGTGCTGCACCGCCAGCAGTGCGGGTAGCTGTGCGTGATCGTTTCTTTTCTGTAAAGAATTCCCCGCTGTTTTAGATTTTGTATGATGAGCGGGTCGGCATCCTTTACGAACTTGCCTGCGAAGTCGGTTACTTCTGACGTGAACTCACCGCTCTTGTTCACAGGATGGATTGTAGGGAGATTATATTTCTTCGACGTCTGATAATCGTCCTCACCGTACGCGGGCGCCATATGCACGATGCCTGAGCCGTCTTCCGTTGTAACGAACGGCGCTTCAACCACAAAGAACGCTTTCTTGTCAACCGGATGATAATTGAAGATGCGTTCATACTCAAGGCCGATGAGTTGTCGCCCTTTCATCCGTTCGAGTATTGCATACTCACCTTCAAGCACCTTCAACCGCGCTTCGGCAAGAATCAGCTTGTCGCCTTTATGCTCGACCTTCACGTAATCAACATCGGGATGGACGGCGAGGGCAACGTTGGAGATCAACGTCCACGGGGTTGTAGTCCAAACCAGGAAAGCTGTATCAGGTTGGGATTTCAACCGCATCTTCACATACACGCTCGGGTCTTTCACGTCCTGATAACCGAGCGAGACTTCATGCGATGACAACGGCGTTTCGCACCGCGGACAGTAGGGCTGAATCTTGTAGCCTTTGTAAATCATCCCCTCGTCGTAAAATCTTTTCAGCGCCCACCAGACGGATTCGATGTAGGTATTCTCAAACGTAACGTACGGCTTCGAGAGGTCTACCCAATAGCCCATCTGCTCGGTCATCTGTTCCCATTCCGCTTTGTACTTCCAGACAGATTCGCGGCACTTCTGGTTGAACTCGGCAACACCGTACTTCACAATCTCATCTTTGTGTTTGAAGCCAAGCTGCTTCTCCACTTCGATCTCGACCGGGAGTCCGTGCGTATCCCATCCTGCTTTGCGATGCACCTGAAAGCCGCGCATTGTTTTGTAGCGGCACACGAGGTCCTTGAGCGTCCGGCTCATAACGTGATGGATTCCGGGACGCCCGTTGGCGGTCGGCGGGCCTTCGTAGAATGTAAAGCCCGGTTTCCCTTCGCGCGTGGAAATGCTCTTGTCGAAAATCCCGTTCTCTTTCCAGAACTTGAGTATCTCTTGTTCGACAGCGGGATATGATAATTTTTCTGTGAGTTCTTTAAACATCAGTAGTGCACAATGATTGTTTCACTATTCATTTCTATCACATCGTGAGTTTCGAACAATGAAACCAGCTTATTGAGGTTGGCTCCAAACAATTCTCTCAAATCTTTGTTTGCGAGATTGCCTGTTGCAATAATCAGTAGCTTCGGCGGTTCTTTTTTTATAAGAAATGTCTCGAAAAAATCCCTGTCTCTGGAAACGACTATTCTATTTTCGTTTCGTGCGAGTTGAACGATAGTCTCATCCGGTGTTGCACCAACGCCAGTTCGAGAGTGTGAATAGAATCATGGCCGCTCATTCTCAACCACTTTGATAAACTCCTCGGCAGTTGAGCGTCGACAAGGAATTTCACGAAGCCGCTCTATAGATGTCCTTTACATGAGTAAGACGCGCAGCGTACTCCAAGCACGCAAGGATGTCTTCTCTTTCCAAATCCTCATAGTCGCGTAAAATTTCTTCATGCGACATTCCCGAAGCAAGCAACTCCAAAATATTCTCTACCGGATAACGGAGCCCGCGGATGGTCGGCTTTCCGTGAGAAATCTCCGTATTGATTGTAATTCTATTGAGCAAGCTTTCGTTCATCGTTTTCTCACTTCAACTCAAACATAACATTCACTTCTGCACGGATGGAGAGCTCACCGGTCATAACGGGAGCTGCTGAGGATGCATCCATCGATGCTGCCCGCATCATCACCGGCATCGGTCCGCCGCTGCTGACATTTTCAGAAATCGTAAGTGCCTGTCCAAGCTTCGAACTTAATTCCTTTGCCAGCACCTCGGCGCGCGAGCGGGCATCGGCGGCAGCTTTGGTGAGCGCCTCGCGTTCAAGTTCGCGCTGCTTCGATGCTTCGTACTGCAATCCGCCAAAACCGGTTGCACCGGCACTGACAGCTTTATCCATAAACTCGCCCGCCTTCTCCATCAGCTTCGCTTTGAACAGAACGCTGAAATCATTGGACGAATTGTAGCCGATAATGGGCGGCGGTTGTATTTGTTTGGAGTAATCATACGTCGGTGAAACATTCACCCGCGTCGTCTGAATATTTTTTTCTTCTACGCCAAGATTTTTCAGGACGTTTAGTATCTCCTGGGTTTTTCCGCTCGCTGAACGCATTGCTGCGGATGCCGTTGATGCCTGTGCGCTTACCTGTACAGACAAACGAACCTGGTCCGGCGAGGTTGCAATGAATCCTTCGCCGCGAACGGTTACAGTACGCGGCTTCTCGGGTGTTTGCGCAAATACACCAACGCATAACAGGAGTGCAAGAAACAGAATCGATGACTTCATAGCATCACTTTTTAAATTGGGAGATTAACCAGATGATAATGCTGATAACAACGCTCAACAAAATTCCGGTCGTGATCGGAAAATAGAACTGAAAGTTATCCCGCTTGATGTGGATATCGCCGGGAAGCTTTCCCGGAAAGGGGATCTTGTCGAAGAGGATAAATCCAATCCCCAGCACGGCGATCACGACTCCCGCCACCACCAAGAATTTTCCGATGGTTTGAAATTCCATTCCCGTGATCTTCTATAGACGTTCCACGACACCCTTCATAATCGCCGTCAGCTTAGGCTCTGTCTCGTTCGCCACGGCGATAATTTCCGCAACGTTTGCAGGTTGCAGAGAATCGGGGAAGCATTCATCTGTAATGATCGAAAATCCGAGCACCTGCATGCCCATATGGTTTGCAACAATGTTCTCAGGAACAGTTGACATGCCAACTGCATCGGCGCCAATCAGCCGAAGGAAGCGATACTCGGCTCGGGTTTCAAGGTTCGGTCCGGGCACCGCTACGAACACGCCACGCTCAACTCGGATTTTATTTTCCAAAGCAACATTCTCTGCGAGAGCAATCAGCTTTTTGCTGTAAGGCTCAGACATATCCGGAAAACGAGGGCCGAGCGAATCGTCGTTTGGTCCGATAAGGGGGTTGTCGCCCTGCAGGTTGATATGATCCGTGATGATCATAATGCTTCCTCTGTGGTAGAGCGGATTCATACCACCCGCCGCGTTCGAAATCAACAACGTGTTCACGCCGAGAAATTTCATCACCCG
>JBBRUI010000154.1:0-10463 GCA_038247945.1 Bacteroidota bacterium
GGCGTTAGAGCGGGAGTTTCGTTCCGACAGCGATCCGTTTCTGGACAGAAAGTTGGGGCTGGGCTTCAAGCCGTATGCAGAAGATACAGGCGAAAAAATCCCGATCCGATCATTTCTGAAGCGGAGAGAGCAACAAAAATCCGTTGCAGAAGAACGCAGAGTTTTTTATGTGGGTTGCACCCGGGCAAGAGACATGTTGATTCTCTCCGGCGTGAAATCGATGTCATCCCGCAGTTACATGAGTTGGCTGTTGAATGGACTGGAAATAGGAGAGGAGGAAAACAAATCGCAATTGAAATTCAAATGCGCAACAGAATATTTGCAGATGAACGACAAAGAATTTATCAAGACAAAAGAAGAACATGATCTGGTGATTTCAATTTTGCGGACGGAGGATTTGGCCGGCGTTTCCCGCCCGATGCCCGACAGGAAGCGATCGCGAACGATTGAGAAGCTGCTAATCGAGCCGGTCATCATAAAACGGCAAGGTGAAATATTTTCAGCGAGCAAGATACGCACGTACCTTGAATGTCCGGCCAAATATTATCTGCGCTACGTTGCCGGACTTCCCGCTCCTGCGATCCGATTGCCGAGCGATTCCATTGAAGAAGAGGGAGACGTTTCGATCCCTGCAGATTTGCGAGGGAGGGCGTTTCATTACATCCTTCAGCATATAGAAAATCTTTCTCCTGATATCCAGTCGTTGATTCCCGAGTTGCGAAAATTCATTTTGCGGGATTCGCTTTCCATTCTCTCTGAACCATCCATTGAGTTGGAAAAGATTGCAGCCTCAGTCGTAAAAGTTGTGCAATCTGAATTCTGGACCGATGTAAAGAAGGGAACAGATGCGAAGACGGAATTCACCATCATGACTCCGTTCGGCGAAAATTTCCTGACAGGCACGCTCGATCGGGTGTATCGTGATGCGGATGGAATCTGGACTGTTCTTGATTACAAGACCGATGCGGGGACTCCTTCCGTATTGGAACAGAAAGCTCAACTGTACGAGCCGCAGGTAAAGTTCTACGCCTTACTCGTGAAGAAATATTTTCAAGCCGAAACTGTCCGGTGTAAACTTCTCTTTGCTTCGATTGATTCGACACCGATGGAATTTGCATACACGTCTCACGACATTGACAGGTTCGAAGAATCGCTTCTTGAGACCATCGCCTGCATCCAGAACGACCCCTTCGAGCGTCCTTCGTTACCCTGCGCCACATGTCCCTTCGCCCCTGAAGGATGTCCGATCAGGTTTCACTAATCTTCTTTTGAAACTACGTTTTTCCGCTTAGTCTAATCTCTGATTGGCAGCGACTTACTTGGTGGACTTAAAGTAATACTTGCATTTATTAGTTCGTTTTGATATCTAGTACTAACAATTCTTGCTTCTCCCCTAACGGTTTCTCAGGATTTCATGCTCGAAAACAATCAGTACGAAAACATTCTCGAAAGCATCAGCGGCGGGTTCTTCGCGGTTGATAATGAGTATCGCGTGACCTATTGGAACCGTGCTGCGGAAACGGGAACAGGTTTAGTGGCATCCGATGTAATCGGAAAGAACGTGTTTGATATTTTTCCCAACGCAGCCGGGGCAACACTGGGAGAGAAATACAAACTTGCAATGGATACGAAGACATTCCAGAGTTTCGAGACTGCGTACAAAGATGAGCGCTTCGAAGCATGGTACGATATCAGAATTTACCCCGCACAAAACGGGCTTTCAGTTTTTTTTCAGGACATTACAGAGAAGAAAAAAGACCAGCGCCAGAAAGAAACGCTGATAGAGATTTCGAAAGCGATCAATACTTCGAAGCATCTTGATGATCTTTGCGTGCACGCAGCAGAAAAAATTGCAGAATTGTTCGAGATTCCCTCGCGGTTTGTTTCCATCTATCTGTACGATCCTAAAGGGAATGAAGTTCGTCTGGTCGCGCCTGCAATGTTCGATGTTGAGTTTTCCCAGAAGATTGTCCATCAACGTGTGGGTGCGGATTCTGAATTATTGCCCGCCCAGGTTGCGTACACAAAGAGAACGATTATTACCACCGCTCTCGGCCAAAGCACAGCCGCCGGAATCTTTTCAACTGAAATCGCCGGGCTTCGGCTGAAGACGTTAATCGTCGTCCCGCTTGTTGTACAAGATGAGGTTCAGGGCGTATTGGAAGTGATGACCATAAAAGAGGAAAGCTTTGTTACAAACGAATTGGAAATCTTATCGGTCGTAGCAAATGAGCTTGCGAGCGGGATGAGCCGAAAGCGGCTGATCGACGAACTGCGCCGGAAGAATGTGGAGTTGGAAAGTCAGACGCAAAAAACCCAGGAGGCGAGCGATACGCTGAAGAAATTCCTTGCAACATTCAGCCACGAGTTGCGTTCGCCGCTAAACTCCATTATTGGATTTTCCGATCTGCTGACGTCTCAGTTCGAGGGCCTTTCGCCTGAAGCGGTTCAGGATTTCATGAAGAACATTAACGCCAGCGGAAAGCATCTTCAGCAGATCATCAATGATATTCTCGACCTCTCGAAGATTGAGGCGGGAAGGATGGAGTTGCACATCGCCAGCTATCCGATATCATATTTTGAAGAGAGTATTCGTCGGGTTCTTGCGGCACAAATTCAAGAAAAAAACATTCGTCTTGAATTCAAATTGTCTTCAGACTTTGAAGATATCGTTGTTGACCAGACGCGCTTCCGACAGATTCTGTTCAATCTGGTTTCAAACGCGATCAAATTCAGCGGCCCGGCCGGCATTGTTACCATTGGTTCGCAACGAGTCGGGAATGATTTACAATTCGAGATTCGTGATAGCGGCCTCGGGATAAAGCCGGAAGAACTAAGCAATCTCTTCAAGCCGTTTCGACAGGCTTTGAGTGGCAAAGAGTTGAATCATCAGGGAATCGGACTCGGACTGGCGATCACGAAGAAACTTGTTGAGTTGCACGGCGGGTCCATCTGGATTGAGAGCGAATATCAGCAAGGCACCACGGTTCGTTTCAAGATTCCCCTGGTTATTGATGCAACAAACGAACGGCTGAAACAGGCAGAGATGCTGATCGACGCCCTTCATCGTGAAAACAAGCCGGCAGAAAACACCGAAAAACCTCTTGCCCTCGTCATTGAGGATTCACCGCAGGCTGGCGAACTGTTGCGTTTGCATATTGAATCCGCCGGTTACCGCGTCGAAATAGCGCGCGATGGTTCCGACGCAATGGAAAAAGCCAAACGTCTCCACCCGAGCGTGATTACTCTCGACCTGATGTTGCCTCTCAAAGATGGTTGGCAGGTTATGAAGGAGTTGAAGCGTCATCCGCTCTGCAAACATATTCCCATCATTATTGTTTCTATCATCGATGAGAAGAATCTCGGGTTCAGTCTTGGTGCAGTGGATTATTTTGTTAAACCTGTGAACAAGGAAGATCTGCTGTCGGCGATGAATCGCGTACGACTCCATCCGAAACTCAATTCGCAAGCCCCCAAGGTTCTGGTCATTGATGACGACAAAGCAGCCACAGATTTAATTCAGGTGATTCTTGAGAACGAAGGCTATCAGGTCTTGAAAGCCTTTCAGGGGAAAGAGGGAATTGAAATGGCTGTAAGGGAACATCCCGACGTGGTAATTCTTGATCTTATCATGCCTGAGATGTCCGGAGTAAATGTTGCGTATCAACTCAAACAAATTCCTGCCACCCGCTCTATACCCATTATCATCCTCACATCAATGGATATAGATGAAGAGACTAAAGACAAATTGGGTGGTTACGTTGCCGGGCTGATGAGCAAATCATCATTTACAAAGAAAGATTTGTTGCGAGAGATAGGTAACATCGAAAGCTTCAAGTAGCGCATCTGTGATTCACCTCTCAGTATCCGCGTAGTTCCTCCACACATAAAGTGATTTTCTTGACATGTTACGCGCAGTTACGTATATTGACCAAGTAAATCAAGCAAAACGTTCATATCGAAACCAATGTCATCCAGCGTAACATATAAAAAGCCTTTGGGCGTGGGACAAGTCGCCGCAATTTGCAGAGTTAGCAAGAAAACCGTGCTTAATTGGATTTATGAAGGGGCTTTGAAAGCATTCACCACGTATGGTGGGCATTACCGCGTGTGGCCTGTAAATCTAAAGAAATTCCTTGATACTGCGGGAATGGATATTCCCTTTGAATTCGTTGACGATACATCCACGCATATCCTCATCATCGACGATGAACGCCCGTATGCTCAAATGCTCAAGAGCGTTATCAGCGCCGAGCTTCCCAATGTTGAGATTACAACCACGGATGACGGATTTGAAGGATTGCTCCTTATTGGGGAAATAAAACCACAGCTCGTAATTCTCGATTTGAAAATGCCAAAGATTGATGGGATGGGTGTTCTGAAATTGTTGCGTAAACGAAAAATCGACCATGACATGAAGATTCTCGTCATCTCGGGATATTTGGACGACGAGACACGTGAACAACTATCCAAAACACCGGCAGATGCTGCCTTGGATAAGCTGTCCGATATTTCTCTCGTCGTAAAGACAGTTGGGGCGTTGATACGTTCGGAATCAGTAGAAAACCAGGAAGAAGTTGCACGTTAGAGTAAGCCACCATCGGACTGAATACTATGGATGAATTGGAAAACGATAATATTCAGGAAGAAATCACAAAGCTGAGAGACGGCATCCGGGAGATCGCTCACGAGATCAATAACCCCCTCGGCGTACTGCGTATGGCCGCGTACCTGATGGAGACAACGAATCCGGATGAAGCCAAACGTAAGCACTACGTTGGACTCATTAATACGAGTGTGGACAGAATTGAACAAGGCTTGAAACAGCTCCGAGCACTACGCGACAACCCCTCCGGAACAGTTCCCACCCCGACCGAGCAACCATAGTCCGGAATTTCCGTACATACCTTCGTGGATGTACAAGCTGCACATAACCGAAAGAACTTCCTTCAAATGCACATGACACGATTTCTGCGACTTATTTCGTTTACTCTGCTATTCTTCGCCATCTCCTGCAAAGAGGAATCAAAAATCACGACCGGTTCACCCGAAGCATTAAATGCGTACAACGAGGGTTTGGGTTTTCTTGATAAGTTTTATTTCCCCGAAGCCAAAGCTTCTTTGGAAACTGCTGTGCGGTTGGATTCAAATTTTGCAATGGCATCCGCCCGTCTTGCCCTCGTTCACTGGCGTTCAGCAAATGAAATCGATGCAAAAAAAGAAATTGATCGGGCACTTGCCAGATCGTCGCACGTTTCGAACTATGAGCAGATGTTTATCCGTTTTCTTCATCATATGATTTACTACCGAAACGTTGAGGCGGCAGCAGTTGCAGATTCTCTTATCTCGCTGTATCCACATACTGCTGAGCCATATGTATTCCGGGGCGGACTGTATGAGCTGGGCAAGAATTACGATGCGGCACTCACAGTCTATAAGAAGGCGGTCGAAAAAGATACGTCGTACGCTCCGGCTGCAATGTCGCTCGGGTATGCTTACTCAGCCCGGGGTGATGAAAAAAATGCCATCGCTGCGATGGAACGCTACATCCGTCTCGTGCCCGATGCAGCTGACCCACGCGCAAGTTTTGCCGACATCTTACTCCGTGCCGGACGGTACGAAGAGGCTCTTCATCAATATCAGAAGTCGTTGGAGTTGAAGCCGGACTATTGGTATGCAATCAACAGGATCGGCGATGTGTACGCGATTCTCGGCAGGCTGAACGAAGCAGCAAAGCAGTACGAGGAGGGCTTGTCGAAAATGCTTTCCAGCGATCAAACTCGTGCGAATTATCTCGCGGCGAATGCTGAACTTGATATTAAACGGGGGAATTATCAAAGCGCTCTCCGCCTTTACGAGCAATCACTGGCACTCGATTCGTTGGGAGGACGGGCGGCGTACGGACGCGTGAGAGCACTTATAAAGCTCAAGAGGTTCAAAGAAGCAGAAAGCATGCTTGCTCTCATCCGCCAGGAACTGGTGCGAAGAAATCTGACCGAATCGGCTGCGATGCTGGATCTGCATGTTCTGAGATCCAAAATATTCAGCGCGCAGGATCTCTTGGAAGAAGCACGCGCCTCCTGTGATAGCGCAATGCAATATGGATCGGCATTCGTCCGTTCGCTTGTCAATCTCGAATCGGCAAATATTTACTTGAAGCAGAAAGAATTTGATGCCGCATTGAACTCTCTGGAAGAAGCGCTTCATTTCAACTCAAATTCGCCTGCCGCACTTTTATTGTTGACGAAAACGTACGATGCGATGGGGGACAAGGAACTGACGAAAGAGATCGGTGGTCGCTTGTTGGAACTCTGGAGAAATGCCGACAAAGATTTTCTGGATTACATTGAGCTGAAAAAAATATTGTCGAGGGTTTCGGCGCGGTTGCCTGCGTCAACCTGACTTCCATTTTTTACTCCAATCGAAAAAACATGTCCGAACCAATGTTTCATTTCTCCATCACGATCACCGTTCGCTTTGCTGATATGGACGCTCTGGGACATGTCAACAATGCGAAGTATCTTACCTATTTTGAAGAAGCCCGGCTCGCATACTGGATGAGTTTATTTCCTTTGGACTATAACAACATTCGATCTGTAGGGTTGATTGTTGCAAACGCGCACGTCGACTTTCGCGCTCCGGCGAAGCTGGGTGATGTGCTAACCGTCCACATTCGGGTTCCGGAATTTGGAACAAAAAGTTTTCGGATGGAATACAGAATTGAGAATGCAAAAACCCGACAGCTTGTTGCCGAGGGTTCAACAGTGCAGGTGATGTATGATTACGACCGCCGTGTCACGATTCTTGTGCGGGAGGATGTGAAGAAACGGATTCTACAATTTGAAACCACCCTCTGAATTATTTCGAGCCCGGCATCTTCCATCAAAACTTTTGTAACAGATTCACAGGATAATTCTTTTCTTAAGGGCGAGCATCAATTCGCCCTTTCTCTTTTTTGTGTCGTTGACGTTCCATGGACCGCAAGCAACACAACATACTCATACTCGTCCTCGGTTCGCTGACTGCAATCGGGCCGTTCTCGATTGATATGTATCTACCCGGGTTTCCTGCGATTGCGCGGGACCTGCACACGGACATCTCGCATGTAGCGCTTTCGCTCACCAGCTATTTCATCGGAATTTCTCTGGGCCAGCTTGTGTATGGCCCGTTGCTCGACCGTTACGGACGGAAGAAACCGGTTATCGTTGGGCTGCTCATTTATGTTGTTGCTGCAATCGGGTGCGGACTTGCGCCTACACTGGATTGGCTGGTGGCGATGCGTTTTGTTCTCGCCGCCGGAAGTTGCGTGGGCATTGTCGCGGCTCGGGCAATTGTGCGTGACCTGTTTCCCTCCAGCGAAGTGGCAAGGATTTTCTCGACGCTTATGCTGGTGCTCGGCGTTTCGCCCATCATCGCGCCAACGGTGGGAGCGTACGTTGCGGCTGCCTATAGCTGGCGATGGATTTTTGCAATCCTTGCCGCAATCGCCGTGTGCATTCTCGCGGCGGTGATACGCTTTCTACCCGAGAGCCGCCCCGGCGATAATTCCATTTCATTGCACCCGATGCAGATCGTGCTCGAATATGCCGGCGTCGCAAAAGAGCGGACGTTCATTGCGTACGGGTTTGCGAGCGCTGCCGCGTCGGGGGGGTTGTTTGCCTATATCTCGGATGCGCCGTTCGTGTTCATGACCTTGTTCGGATTCAATGAGCGGCAGTTCGGCTGGCTGTTCGGACTAAGCGCATGCGGGGTTATCGGGGCAAGCCAACTTAACCGGTTCGTTCTCAAAACGAGAAGCAGCAGGGAGGTGTCCATCATTGCCGTCGTGGGCCAAAGCATTGTCACTGCCTTGCTCGTCGCTGCAGTTGTTGCGGGCGTTCCTCCGTTGGGAATCATCATCCTGATCGTCGGGTACCTTGTTGGCTTGGGGTTCCTCAGCCCCAACACGACAGCAATTGCAATTGAGCCGTTCACGAGAAACACCGGCACAGCCTCGGCGCTTATGGGCAGTATGCAGATGGCGGCAGGCGCGCTTTGTTCTGCGTTGGTCAGTTATTTTCATAACGGCACGGCAATGCCGATGGCGGTGCTGCTGTTGCTTTCCTCTCTTGTGAGTCTCTCACTTCAGGTTGGATATAAGGCGACTGAGAGAAGCTCTACCTCTGAGAATGTTCCTTGATTTCCCTTGTCATTATTTACTATATTGTGCTGGCATTTTGCCATAGCATCCTATAGAATTATGACACCATATATTCCCCGCGAAATACATACTGCCGTTGCTCCTGCTCTCAACACCATGCCCGTTGTTGCCATCACCGGCATGAGACAAACCGGGAAAACAACGTTTCTCCAGAACGATCCGCTGTTCAAGGGATATCAGTACATCAGTCTCGATGATTTCGCGATGTTGCAGACGGCGTTGTCGCAGCCGGAGTCTCTGCTTTCGACTGCGGACCGCCTATGTATTGATGAAGCCCAGAAGGCCCCCGACTTGCTGACCGCGGTGAAGCGGGTTGTGGATCGTGACCGAACGCCGGGCAGGTTCATCCTCTCCGGGTCAGCGAACTTTGCACTTCTCAAAAGCATTTCTGAAAGTTTAGCAGGGCGTGCAATCTATTTTTCACTGCAACCATTTTCCCGGCGCGAAACAAAGGCGGGTTTGAACAAGGTACCTTTTCTTGTCAGCTTGTTCGCGGGAGACGTTGAGCCGGCCACCGGCGCAGGAACAACGATCAGCACGGCGGAAATTCTTCGCGGCGGAATGCCTGTGGTGAGAAATCTCTCCGTCGATGCTGCGGCTTTGTGGTTCCGCGGATTCTAGCAAACGTACGTCGAGCGGGACATCAGGGAGATTGCGCGCATTGACGATGTCCTCAGCTTCCGCAATGTCATCAAACTTGCCGCGTTGCGGACGGGACAGATTCTCAACATGAGCCAGCTTGCGCGCGATGCACGGCTATCGCAAGTCACCACGACGCGATACGTTCAGCTTGCAGAGACATCATTTCTGTTCCGACGCCTCGCTCCATTTCTCCGCAACCGCAGCAGCCGTCTCATCAAATCGCCGAAGTTGTACGTGACGGACTCCGGATTGGCGTGTCATCTTTCAGGAATTGAAAACCTGGACAGCGACGAACCGATGCGCGGCGTGCTCTTCGAAACATTTGCGTTGCAGAACATCGCCTCCATTCTCGAAGCGCACTTGCCCGACGCCCGCATTGCATACTGGCACATCCAGGGAAGACGTGAAGTGGACTTCGTCATTGAGCACAAGAAACATTGTGTTGCCATCGAAGTCAAAGCTGCCGGACGCTGGTCGGAAAGCGATCTGGCATCGCTGAAGGTATTTTTGGAAAACACGCCGTCGTGCCGTGCCGCAATTCTCGCGTACAACGGCACTCAGTCGGCGCAGCTTGGCAAGAAGTTGTGGGCGGTGCCGTTGGGTGTGCTGCTTTCTTGAGCGGGAGCTATTTTCACAATGGTACAGCGATGCCGATGGCGGCTCTGCTTCTTCTCTCATCGGCTTTGAGTCTTTCGCTTCAGATTGGATACAGAAGACTTCATCATGCATAGTCAACCGCCAATCTCTCTACCTCCTTCACAATCTCTGCAACGGTCTCCTGAAGTTCGGGACCCATCTTCTTCAACTCATCTTTGTGTTCTTCTCCCATTAGTGAGAGGAGCGCGTAGTAGATTGCCTTGTACTTCTCCCGTATCTCGAATTTGTTCTCCTCGAAAACTCTGTAGACGAAATTGTGCTGCTTTTTTGCCAGAAACATGAGAAGGATTTCACTTATTAAACTGCTTACTTCCTTCTGTCCCTCTTCGTTGTTAAAATTGTCGTAATACGCGCTCATGGCTTCTTCGATTTCATTGTTCCAAAGGAGAATCATTGTGAGACCATGTGCTTCGTTGATCGCGGGAGACAATCGATGTGCTTCCTTTTGAAGCTTTAAAGCCTCTCTTTTTTTTGTCTTTAAGGCATAATACATCGAGGCAAGATTATGCATCGCACTGGCAAGACCCTTCTCGACCGCCATGAGGTAGTATTGCTCGGCCTTCTTGAAGTCCTTCATCTCCATCTCATGCAGCAACGCAAGATTATTCATTGCACCAGCAAGACCCTTCCCGACCGCCATGAGGTAGTATTGCTCGGCCTTCTTGAAGTCCTTCATCTCAGTCTGATACAGCAACGCAAGATTATACATTGCACCGGCATGACCCTTCCCGACCGCCATGAGGTAGTATTGCTCGGCCTTCTTGAAATCCTTCATCTCAGTCTGATACAGCAACGCAAGATTATACATTGCACCAGCATGATCCTTCCCGACCGCCATGAGGTAGTATTGCTCGGCCTTCTTGAAATCCTTCATCTCCGTCTTATGCAGCAACGCAAGATTATTCATTGCACCAGCATGACCCTTCTCGACCGCCATGAGGTAGTATTGCTCGGCCTTCTTGAA
>JBBRUI010000155.1:0-10366 GCA_038247945.1 Bacteroidota bacterium
CCTTATGCCGAACGCCCTCGAGTCCGCATACATGCACCATCTCGCGAATGCGGTGCGCGATCTGTCCGCCTTTCATCCCGTGTAACTGCGCGGCGTACTCGAGGTATTCAATTACATTCATCTCGTGATACAAAGGATTATTCTCCGGCAGGTAGCCGATCTTCCTCCGCACGTCGAGGGAGTTATCTATTGTGCTCAAACCATCCACTTCCACTGTTCCGGCGGTTTGCGGCATATAGCAGGTGATGATTTTCATCGTGGTGGTTTTGCCGGCGCCGTTCGGACCGAGGAAGCCAAGGATCTCTCCCGACTTCACATCGAAAGAAATGGAATCGACAGCCTTCTGGTCGCCGTAAGTTTTGGTAAGGTTGCGGACTGTAATAGCCATGGCATAAACTTGGTTGTAAGTTGAAAAGGAATTCGGAATGATCTCGCCCGTTACATACAACGCATCGCGGTTGTTTTTCAGAGTGGAAAAATCTACATAGTGGCGGAAGAAAAATCAAGTGGTTTTCATGTGGTTCTTGAACCAAGTTTCAGTTCGTTACTTCAGTTGGTCATAGTCGTAATTGACCATCCATTGAACACCAAACTTGTCTGCAAATATTCCGAAGTACGCATTCCAAAGTAGAGAGACTATCCAGCGGAAATTCAAATGTGGGGCTTGTTCGTTGGCTCGGCAAGACGATCATAACTATTCCAAAGTTCAAATCCGCGGCCTCTTCTTATGCCATTGTGTTACAGATTGATATGCATGCGCCAGTTCCAAAACTTTCGCGTCTGCAAACGGAGCGCCGATGATTTTCAATCCAATAGGGAGTTTCTTGTTGTTGAACCCGCACGGAACGGAAACAGCGGGAAGCCCGACAAGATTTTCGACGGCTTCGATTGTGTTACCGCCACCGAAGATGGAGTTCATGTCCGCATCGATGGGCGGCGCGCATTGGAGAGTGCTTGACCCCAGGATGATGTCATGCGTAGTAAACATCTCAGCCACATCACGAACGATCTGCGTGCGGATGCGCTGGCATCGGAGGTAGTCCACAGCGGTAATAAGCTGCGCCCCCAACAGCTCGCCCCGCCGGTCGGGATCGATGATGCCGGAAACTTTTCCGGCGCGCACGAGCGGTTCGAACGCGGAAGCTTCCTCAGCCGAAATAATTGTAGTTGCAACTGTTTCATGTGGATAGGATGGCAACGTTACTTCCTCCGGTTGAAGTCCGAGACTCTTGAATATTTCAATCGCCTGAGCAAAAGCCGCGGCAACATCCGGTTCTCCCCACTTCCCATAATCTTCTTTGATGAATCCAACACGCAACCCCGCAATGTTCTCACGTGCTTTGGCGGGCGACATCTTGAACGCTACCTGCACGCTCATTGCATCTGCATCGTCACGTCCGTTGAGAATTGAAAATACAGTTGCAGCATCGCCCGCGTTGCGTGCCAGGACTCCGACTTTGTCCATCGTCCACGAAAGCGCCATTGCGCCGGCGCGACTGATGCGTCCAAACGTTGGCCGCAAACCTGTGATGCCGCAGAAGGACGCAGGCGTCATGATCGAGCCCCACGTTTCTGTGCCGAGTGCAAACGTGCAAAGCCCCGCAGCAACAGCAGCCCCCGATCCGCTCGATGAGCCGCCGGACCAGCGCGTTATATCCCACGGAGTTCTGCATGCGCCTGTTGCTGTGGCGGTCGGCGGGCCCCCGGCAATCTCGCTCATCGCCGCTTTACCAAGAAGTATCGCTCCCGCTTCGCGCAATTTCTTGATGACTGTTGCATCTTCGTCGATAACTTGTTGTGCATACGGACGTGCACCCCACGTGGTCGGGTAGCCTTTCACAGCAAACAGATCTTTGGCGGCGTACGGAATTCCATGTAACGGTCCGCGGTACAACCCGGATTCGATTTCGGTTTCAGCTTGACGCGCTTGCTGCAACGCCAACTCGGTTGTTACGGTGACGAATGCATTGAGGCGGGGAGAAATCTTCTCGATGCGGCTCAGATATTCTTCCGTCAACTTAACGGGAGATAATTTCTTCCGTTTGATAAGCTTTGAAAGTTCGGAGATGGGGGAGTAAAGAATTTCTTCTGCGATCATGAATTTATTGCTCGGATTTGGCTTCACGCTTTGGGAGGGGGCTTGCAAAAATAAAAGCCGGGGCAAGACTGTTGGGCAATTCCTTCTCGCGCAATGGCAACATATTCTTTTCGTGGTTCGCGAGAAACTTCAATGCAAGCTGTTTGTCTTCCGGTGTGAGCCTGTATCCCGCAATAGTATCAGGAACAGTCGTTTCAGGATTTGTAGTCTCCTGTGCAGATGACGGAAGATTGATAAGCGGCAGTGTGCTTGCAGCGAGAAGGTGTTTGCCGAATGTCCGGCGCGTGAGTTTATCCATGATTTTCTCTTTCGGATAGGACGAACCTTACTTCGTATCCTGCTGGTGTGTTGCGTTGAAGAAGGAGTCGGCGATATCGAGAAACATTTTCATGTCCACCTGGGGCAACGGGTGGCGCGTGTTCGGAAAGACGTTGAGCATCCCGTACGGAAGCGAGTCAGCCAGCCGCTCTGCTTCCGCCCGCGGCACCATCTCATCTGAATCTCCGACGGAAACAAGGACAGGAAAATCCGCAAGCTTCAATATGCCGGGCGTTAATCCTTCCACCGGCATTGTCTGAATGAATTCCCGCGCCTGCTGCAACAAATGTTTCCAGCCATCTTCACCATTGGCGTGTGAATGTTCGCGCTGCAACTGCTCTGCCCACGCCGGAACCTTCCGCATTATTTTCTCATGGTCGAATTCTCCTATCGCCGATTCGACAGCTTCCGGAGTCCAGTAAAATTTCGTTCCGTGCATGAGCAACGATTCCACCGTCCCCGGATGCTGGATGCCAAACGCCAGCGCGATGTATCCGCCAAGACTGTACCCGCAAATGCTCGCCGATTCGATTCCCAGGGAATCATACAACGCAAACATATCCGCAACCAATGTATGAAGGTGCAACTGACCGGAGGGATTGTCTGTCCGGCCGTGCCCCCGCAAATCAATGGCGATGACATGAAAATGTTCCGCGAAGTGGGGAATGAAACGACGCCATTGACTCTCGATTGTACCGAGAAGTCCCGGCAACAGTATCAGCGTTTCGCCGGTGCCATGTTCTTCATAATAGAGTGCAGAGTCTTTGGAGCGGATGAAGGACATTCAATGATTGACGATGTGAGATTGAAGATTGAGTTCGATGCAACACATCCTGAAATTATTTCGCCAAAACAAGTTTTCTCGTTTGGGTGAATGATCCGGCTTTCAGAGTATAGAAGTACACTCCGCCTGACAGATTCTTTGCGTTATATGTAATTTCGTATGAGCCCTGTTCCATTTCGTTGTTGATCAGAGTGGTTACTTCCCTGCCGAGGACATCGAATATCCTCAGTGTCACCAATGCGGAACTTGCAATCCGAAATCCGAAATTCGTTGCAGGGTTGAATGGATTGGGATAATTCTGCATCAAAGCAAATTCTCCAGGTTTTTCTTCCCTTGCGCTTGTTAGCACTTCAACTTCAATCCATTCGGAGTAATTGATTGTCCCGTCAAGATCGAATTGTCGTAACCGGTACGACCACACTCCCGGCGGGACTGTACAGTCGGTGAATACATAATTGTGCGGCTCATTGGTTGTGCCGTGCCCGGGAACGAAGCTGTTGGGAACGGTAGTGATTATGACACGATCCTGAGATCGCAGCAAATCGAAACCGTAATTATTTGTTTCGCTGACTGTCCCCCAACGAAGCTCGATACATGACGAAGAAATTCTCCCTCTAAAATAACTGAGTTGAATCGGCAGAGGGATGTTATTCATCGCCGCAAAGGTATTGATAATCCCCCAGCCATATTGATTATTAGGGGATAAAGAGTTGTTGGCTGTGTTTCGCATCGAGTTCATAATTTCTATCGGACTGGCATTCGGTCGCGCTTGCACAAGCAACGCGGCTGCGCCCGCAGCAAGCGGGCAGGAGAAGGAAGTGCCGTTCGAACTTCCATAACCCGTGGTGTTCGTTGCACTCGCAACACGTACGGCAGAGCCTTGGGCCATCACATCCGGTTTTATGCGCGGAGGTGAACTGGTGGTGGGCCCCACAGAGCTGAAGTTGCTGCGCAAACCGGTTCCATCTACCGCTCCGATAGTGAGCACACTGTCGCCATCGGCGGGCGCGCCGAGAGTATTACGGGTTAGATTAAGGCCATTGTTACCTGCGGAATTTACAACCAGGATTCCCCGGGCGACCGCGGCATCAGCGGCGCGTGTAATCAGGGTCGTGTTGCCATTCATGTCTTGCCATGTCCAGCTTGTGTACGGCGCATCGTAATCGAGATAACCTAAGGAAGTGCTTGTCACGTCGACCCCGATGCTGTCTGCCCATTCAATTGCTGCAACCCAATTGTCTTCTTCAATCGGCGTTTCGCTGCTATCGTTTTCCGTTCGGGCAAGAATAAATGTTGCGCCGTACGCGGGACCGATAAGTTGTCCGGATTTGAAACCTCCAATTGTTGAAAGCGTGTTGACGCCATGTGAACCGAACGCGGCGCTGGGATTGTTCGGCACGACACTCACTTTGTGGTCAACGAAATCATACGTTGCGTGTATGGTCATCGTAGCGAAAGATTCGTGCGCAGGCAATCTAAACCCATTATCAAAAACTCCCACAAACACTCCGGTGCCATTATAACCAAGGTCATGCACAGCGGGAACATTGATCTGGTTATTCTGACCGAAGGACGCTCCATAGTCGAGTGTATGAATCCCGGTGGGTTGAACTGATTCCGACTTGAGTTCGGAGATGGCAGATATAGGTTCTTCTGTTTGATTCTTTCTAAACCGCGCCATCAAGTCTAATGCTTTTACAAATTTAAATTCTTCAACCCTCGCAAGCTGCTGCCGCGTAGCGATGACGCTTACTGCATTAAACCATCGGGACCGTTGGCGGACTCGCTGCACCACAGCACGAATCTGATTTACGTACGTCGATGAGATGGGAATATCATCGTAGTCAACAAGAGATTCCGGGCGACGGACTTTACTTCTTCGCTGCAATGATCGTTCGGAAACAAGATTTGTCGGGGGGCCCAGGGCAAGATTCTCATTCCCGGCTTTATCTGTCAGATAAATCCATGCATACACAGGTTCATCAGCCCGAAGGCGCTGAACTTCCGCGGTCAAGCGGGATGAAAACTTTTCTCCGGAGAGAGTTTGAGAAATTGCAAAACAAGTTGCGGCGAAAACCAATATCTGTCGTGTCATAAATACTCCTCTTGTTTTTCCTGTTGGGAATATGCGACAGGCTGGATTAAGATACAAGGTGTTTGCCCATGCAGGCCGATTTTCATATTTTGAACTCAGCGTTCATGCACATTCGAAAGATTGTATGCCGATTCAATTGCGGAAACAAATGATTATTGTAGGCGACCGCGTTCTTCTTGAACTGGAGACAGGACAGGATAAAACGAAAGCGGGACTTTATCTTCCCGACACGGTTCGCGAAAAGGACAAGGTCGCAACCGGGCGGGTTGTGAAAGTCGGGCCCGGATTTCCGGTTCCAAATCCGAACTATAACGAAGACGAGCCGTGGTCGAGCCCAAAGGATCCCGCACGTTACATCCCCCTGCAGGTGAAGGAAAATGACTACGCGTTATTTCTGCGCGACCAGGCAATCGAGGTGGAGTTTGAAGAAAGGAAATACCTCGTTGTTCCGCAAACAGCTATCCTTATGCTGGTGAGGGATGAACTTCATGAAGAGATCGGTTAGACAAACTTTATTCGATTTGAAGGGGATACACTGATGCGCGTAACATTTATAGCAATTGTATGCAGTGTTATTGCAACACCAATATTCTCGCAACAAAAACCCGACGGAGCTCCGACAGGAAAAAACCTGGAGCGGGGACGCTACCTTGCCGAGAACGTTGCGATGTGCATTCAATGCCATACGCCGCGTGAAGCGAACGGCGAATTGATTCGTTCACAAGTCTTTCGCGGCGCGTCGATTCCGGTCGGAAGGCCAGCCCAGTTGTCCTCATGGGCAGAATTTGCCCCGCGTATTGCCGGACTTCCACAGTACACAATGGAGCAAATGATTCGTCTGCTGACAACCGGAATCGGAAGGGAAGAGAAACCGCTTCGCTCGCCCATGCCGACATTCAGGATGGCACGTGAGGATGCAGAGGCTGTTGCAGGGTATCTGAAGTCAGTGGAATGAGAACTGCCAAATAAAAAACGCGTCGTCGAGACTGCCGGAGACGCGTTCTGCCATCAAAAAAAATTATGCTATGGTTATCTCTTTCGAGAGATAAACATCCTGGATAGTGTTAAGAAGTTTTATCCCCTCGTTCATCGGCCGTTGAAAAGCTTTCCTTCCTGAAATCAATCCCATGCCACCGGCTCGTTTGTTAATCACGGCAGTTTTTGCCGCTTCGGCAATATCACCGTCACCGGAGGAGGCTCCGCCTGAATTGATAAGTCCCGCTCTTCCCATGTAGCAGTTCGCCACTTGGTATCTCGTCAGATCTATCGGGTGATCACTCGACAAATCGCTGTACACTTTCTTATGGGTCTTTCCATATGGCTGCTCTTTCGTGCTGACCGCGTTGTATCCGCCGTTGTTCTCCGGCAGTTTTTGTTTGATGATATCAGCCTGGATAGTGACGCCAAGATGGTTGGCCTGTCCCGTCAAGTCAGCCGAGACATGGTAATCTTTTTCCTTGGTCTTGAACGCAGGGTTGCGTAAGTAGCACCAGAGAATTGTGGCCATGCCGAGCTCATGAGCGTATTTGAATGCCTCTGTCACTTCCTGAATCTGTCGCTTTGATTCCTCAGATCCGAAGTAGATGGTTGCCCCTGCTGCGACACATCCCATATCAAACGCCTGATCAATATCACCGAACATGATCTGGTCGTATGTGTTGGGATAAGAAAGAAACTCATTGTGGTTGAGCTTCATGATGAAGGGAATCTTGTGCGCGTACTTGCGGGCGACAGAACCAAGTACTCCAAGGGTCGACGCCACAGCATTACAGCCGCCCTCGAGCGCAAGCTTCACGATATTCTCAGGATCGAAGTAGATAGGATTCGGTGCAAACGACGCTCCGGCAGAATGTTCTATTCCCTGATCGACAGGTAGAATCGAGAGATATCCGGTCTTTCCGAGTCGTCCGGTGTTAAACATGTGTTGAATATTGCGAAGAACTGTAGGTTTTCGGTCGGTAAGAGAGAAGACCCGATCGATAAAGTCGGGTCCGGGAAGATGCAGCGATTCTTTCGGAATGGTTTTGCATTGATGTTCAAGCAAGCTCTTTGCGTCAGCGCCCAAGAGTTGTTCAAGTTGTCCTATCATTGTATACTCCTATTGGTGTTATTCGTCGGCTTTTGGTTGAGAGAGAAGTCTGGTATGAATTTCCCGTTCAAATATAGGTATAAAACCAGAAAGTTAAAACGGGAGACTCGTCAGGAATTGTAATTCGCGGATGTAATTTTTTCCAATGGTGTAGCGCGAAGTAGGCAAGTTGTTCTTCTCGCAAACGATGCAGTGTTCCAAAATCACTCAATATGAACGAGAATCATCCTTCATCCCGTTTGGCATGAATTTCGTAATAAAAGAAGAGAATGTATGACCAAACACTGAGGGTACCATGAAAAAAACTTACAAGTTCAGTCAACTCTCCAAAGGTGAACGAGAGTTTCTTGAAATGATCTTGATGGAAGAGATCGATATGCAGGCATGGTATGCTATAACGTTCAGCAGTATTCTCGGCGAAGAAGTGTTCATGTCAATTCAGTAATCGGATCAATAAATCGGGCGAAGATGAAACTTTTTACGACGACTGCTTTATTGGGAATGCTTGCCGCACTTCCGTTGATGTTCGGTCGAAGAAAGCCTGACCTTCTCCCGGTGGCGGTGAAACCGGAACAAAAGTCCAATGAACGGGAACAGAATCTTCGGTACGACGTCGACGATTTCCTGACACAATAAAAAAATTTTCGGGTACGTGATCCCTCCTGTGGGAAGGGGGACGCAAATGGCCCTGAAAGGGTAGAACGAAGCGAAACGTTCTGCCCTTTTTCTTTTTTGTGGCATCCCGGCGACAATATACTCCTTGCTATTCGCTTACCAAACATATATCTTAATCCCGCAAATAACAGTACACCGTCTTTGCACTTTTAATGGTTACATTGCTGCAGAGAAGTTCGGAAGAATGTTCGGCAGTGAAAACAGCGGTCATAGGTCGAGTGTGGACACCCGCAACGAGAGCTGTTAGCTATTAAGAGGCAATAACGCTGGTGCCCTACCCGGGGCGGCTCTGCCGTACAATTCTCAGGATTTCTTTGAAAGGATTTGTTCCGATGGAACAGGGAACAGTCAAATGGTTTAACGGAGCAAAAGGCTTCGGCTTTATTCAACGCGAAAGCGGTGAAGATGTGTTCGTTCACTACAAAGCTGTTGTTGGCGACGGATATAAGACCCTCAATGAGGGCGACAAGGTTCAGTTCGATGTTGAAAAGGGACCGAAGGGTTTACAAGCAACCAATGTGAGCAAGGTATAACTTTGGTACCGCAGATAGTGTGGAGCCCCGGCAGTCGCTGGGGCTTTCTTTTTTTTCTCTGGGAAATGCGAAGCAGGAGTTTTCAATGACAGGAACGGTAAAGTTTTTTAACGCAACAAAAGGATATGGCTTCATTACCGCTGAAGGCGGCGAGGATATATTTTTCCATCAGAGCAACGTAAAAGAAACAGGCTTCCGCGACGAGCTGAAACAGGGCGATCTGGTGGCATTCGAAGTGAAGACTGAACAAAAAGGTAAACGGGCGATCAACATTGCGCGAACATAAATGAGTACAGTGCGTATCGGCGTGGCCTCTACTGCCGATGTGCTGAACCAATCGCGGTACGCGGCCACACTTTCTTCTCTCGATATTCTGCTGTTCCCCGAATTGGCAGACGGCGGCTATGCTGCACTGAAACAGGGAGCCAAGCCCCATTTCATCGACGATGAATTCATTTCAATGGTGCGGAGAGCTTCGCGAAGATTTTCCTGCACCATTGCCGCCGGCAGTACATTTCTCCACCATCAAACCGTACTTCCCACCAACACCAGTCTCGTATTCCGTAACGGTCGGTTGATTCACCGCTATGACAAGATTCACCGGTTCCCTCCGACCGGCGACTTGAAGTATTTTGGGCCCGGGAAATCCAAAGTCAAGACATTCAACATTGCAGCACGCCGAAGTCAAATCCGGGCTGGCGTGGTTATTTGTTATGATCTGCGGTTTCCTGAACTTATTCGCGCCCAGGCGCTTCACGGATTACAATTGTTGCTTGTGCCCGCCCGATGGCCTCTTGCGCGGGATGCGGCATGGCAATCATTGTTGAAAGCACGCGCTATCGAAAATCAGATTTTTGTTGTGGGATGTAATTCGATTGATATAGAGGGAGGATACTCGTATGCCTTCGATCCGTTTGGACAGATGATTTATTCAAACCGCCAATCGCCCCAAAAGAAATTGCATCCTTTCGAGATCGATTTAAACCGGCTGAAAGATTCCCGAAAACTCCATCGCAATTTGCGTGATGCTGTATTCTTGCGAGCAATGTTCAAGCCGTAACATTTTTAAGCCCGGCCCATCTTCGATCTGAATTCCCGTGTCGCGACTGTGTGAACGCCACCGCGAATCTTGTAATCTGCAATTACTCTCATCCATTTCGGCCGGGCACTCCGCACAAGGTCTTCCAGAATTCTGTTCACAACATGTTCCTGATAAATCCCGACGTTACGGTACGAGAGTAAATAGTATTTCAGAGACCGAAGCTCGATGAGAACTTTTTGCGGGATGTAATCGATCTTGATCGTCGCAAAATCCGGAAGCCCGGACCATGGGCACACTGCGGTGAATTCATCGGTATCGATGTTGATCGTTATATCCTTCCCGGGATATTCATACGGAAAGGTTTCGAGTACCTTTACATTGATCGTCGAAACATCCTGTACGTCATACCGTTTATCGAGAGCCTCAGCCATCATGTTTCCTTTGGAAAATAAAATGTATTCTTTGTTCCGGCGGATAATATAGCTTATTCGATTCTGAAAAAAAATGAGGTGAGAAAATGAAATACAACATGCTCGTGATGGTGCTTGTGCTGATTATGTTGGGTTGCAGCGGATCAAAGACGGGAAGAGATGCTTCGTCACCACCCGAAAAAATGGAACTGGGTTGGATTCAGCGTTCCGAAATAATGAAACCGGCGTATCCGACGTTTGCCGAAAATTACGACACCGTGCACATTAGCAATGATTTTGTTGACATGATAAAAGTTCTTCA
>JBBRUI010000156.1:0-10298 GCA_038247945.1 Bacteroidota bacterium
AGATGTATGGCGGAACTCCCGTGATTGTCGTGGAAGCATTGAACGCCGTCGGTTCTATCATTCCAAAGGAAGCTTTATATGACGTCGAGCGGGGCAAGCAATTTATCGCCACGTTCGAATCGCAGCTGCCTCGGGATATCGACGACTTTATTCTCGCACGGTATCGAAAGCTTGCGCGTGAACGGCAGCTTATCCTCAGCATTCTTTCCTGTTTCCAGAATCCTGCGTCTTCGGCGTTGGTTCTTGAGGTTCTGCCATTCCACAAACAGCGAAGCCTCGATCAACTTCGTTATTTACAATTGGATGGATTCGTTGGCGCATCTGAGACGAACGAACTGTTGATGATTCGAATGAAGCGTCTGAAGGATGCCATCTACACATCAATCGTTGATGAACACCACGACCTTCACACACTTGTCGCAGGCGCGCTGGAGTCTTCGCCCGGCGAAAACAGTTTCACGCAACTGCAGGAGCTGGGCTACCAGTTTGCGAAAGCAGGCGATGCCGCCAAGGCAGCAACGTATTATGAACAAGCCGCCGATGAAGGCCTTCGCTTGTTTGCGTTCCAGCGAGCGTTGCAATTGTTCGATGAAGCGATCAAACTTGCGGCAACTGCCGGGTTCACTGCCCGGGAATTGGAGTTGAAAGCGAAACATGTGGGGGCGATGTTCAAAGCGGGTTTGTATCAAGAATCTATTGACCTCGGTCGAAAGCTCGTGGAGGGTGAAGGGATTTCAATGTCGACGCGGATAGCATTATCGAAAGCAATGGGACTTTCACTTTCAAGGTTGGGGGAAACTGAACAGGCACAGGAATTCCTTGCTATCGTCCTGCAGCTCTCGCAGGATGAGGGCGAACGGTTGGAGCTGAAACAAGAATTGGTCGGATTGGAAATATCTGCGGGACGATTTCAGGACGCCGAGAAAGAATCGCTCCAGCAACTTGAACATGCAAAGAATTTGAAGAACGACAAGTTGATGGGCGCAATCTATACCGATCTCGGAATCTCAGCGTTCTTTCAGGATCGGTTTGATTACGCAGCAGAATGTTTTGGAGAGGCGTTGAAGAAATACGAAGAGCTGAATGAAAAAACCCAGGTAACAAATTCGATGATTAACATTGGGAATGCGCTAAGTGGGAAAGGCGATTTTGCACAGGCAATTGCATATTGGGAAAAGGCTCTCGCGTCAAGTCAGGAATATAGTACGCTGAATCAACAGGCGCTCATTCAAAACAATCTCGGCATAGCGAACTATAACCTCAAGCAATATAGAAAGGCAAAAGAATTTTACAGCGAGGCACGTGCGATGTACGAACGCATTAACTCCCGCGTCGGACTTGCGTATGCTCTTACAAATCTGGGCGAGGTGCTGTTTGCAGAAGGAGAGTACGAATCAGCGTTCGGACGTTGGAGCGAAGGGAAACAACTCTATGCTGTCATGGATAATGCACAGGCGCTGGCGGAAACCTGTCTGCATCTTGCAAATGTGCTTTACCGGATCGGGGATGTGGATGCCATGTGCGCCCAACTCGACGAAGCCGAGAGGTTAATCAGTGAGCGAAAGCTGGAAACGTTTTCCGCACGCTATGATTATCTGCGCGGACTTTGCATGCTCGCACAAAAGAATTTCGTGCAGGCGGAAGAGTTGTTGGCTAAGGCGCGGGAAGCGTATCGCTCAGAGCAGTCGAAGGATATGTATGGGTCATGTACACTAAAGCTTGCCGAGGCGATGCACGCTCACGGAAAATCCAAAGAGGCAGTTGTCTTGATAGCTGAGCTTCTGAAAACAAGCGACGTGAAGAAGTCCCCGTTGATTGTTGCGGAAGCCAATTACCAGACCGGTATCATAGCAATGGCAAAGCCGGAGGTTGTTCCGGAGAAGGCTATCTTGTTCTTCAAACAAGGCATCGAGGCCATCGCAAAAGAGCCTGTCAGCGAGACGACGTGGAAGCTCACATTTGCTTTGGCAAGGGAATATTACGAGCGCGGTCAGCGCGACCGTGCAAAGGAGTTTCTGCTCAAGACAAAACTTGTAGTTCAGTTCTTTCTTTCTCATTTTCAATCACCCGAAATGAAGCAACGTTATCTTGCGGTCGACCAGAAACAGAACGTCCTCGCAACCATAGAAGCAATCACCAAACAATAACAGAATTGTGGCAACCCAGAAGGAACGGTTTACAATACTCTTGTGCGGGAAGAAAGAGATGATGGCGGATGTACGCCGCCTGATTACGCCTGCTGAAGATGTGCATTTGCAATTCGCATCGTCGCCCGGATTCCTCGTCGGCAGGGCGCTGTTTAATGTCCCGCGTTTGGTGATGGTTGACGTTACCCGCGACAACCAGATTCTTCGCTCTTCCATCAAGGAATTCACCACGGAAATTCCGGATGTTCCCGTGATTGCAGTTGCGCACGAACCCGACCATAGTTTTGCTGTTGAGCTGGTGAAGATGGGTGTCTCCGCGTATTTTATCTTTCCTGAAGAACACAGGAAGATCCGCGACCAGGTTACGCTGCTGTATTACGACTGGCAGGCGAGAAGGCAAAAGGAACGCTTCGTTGAAATTCAACAGGAAGTATACGACTTCCGCTCCATTATCGGAGACTCGCCATTGTTGAAAGGCGTTATCCAGCGTGCGCAGAAGGTTATCAAGAACAATGCGATGACTGTTCTGATTACCGGCGAGACCGGCACGGGCAAGGAGCTGTTCGCTCGTGCCATTCATTACAACAGCAAGAATCGGAATAGTCCGTTTGTTGATATTGCCTGCACGGCGTTGCCCGAGACTCTGCTCGAAGCAGAGCTTTTCGGATATGAGAAGGGGGCGTTTACCGATGCGAAGGAACGGAAGATCGGGCTGTTCGAACTTGCAGGCGACGGAACGATTTTCCTCGACGAGATCGGCGACATCTCTCTTCCCATCCAATCCAAATTGCTAAAGGTGGTCGAAGACCGGTCGATGAGAAGGGTGGGAGGAATACGGGACGTTCCCGTACGCGCCCGCATTCTTGCCGCGACGAGCGCCGACCTGCAATCAAAAATGAAGTCGGGGGAATTTCGCAGGGATCTCTTCCACCGGTTAAAAATTCTTCCGATTGAACTGCCCAGCCTGACCGAGCGCATCGAGGACATTCCTTTGCTCGTTGAAGCGTTTCTCAAAAAGTTCAACGAGACGTACAACAAGAAAATCAAAGGTATATCGCCCCAGGCAATGTCTCAACTGATGGAACACACGTGGGAAGGAAACGTTCGCGAACTGAAGCACTCCATCGAACGAGCGGTGTTGCTTGAGGAATCCGATTGGATAACAGAAGAAGATTTTGAATTTGAGAACAAACGTACCAGGCCGACAAAGAAGCGTATCATCAGCTCTTCGCAGGATGAGCAATTAACGACTGCGGTTGATACGCTGATGCTGCTTGTTCCCATCGATCACGCAACAGCGAGTGTCGTTCAGGGCATGCTTGCCCGCAAAGTGCTTGACTATGTCGGCAACAATAAATTCAAGGCTGCAAAAATCCTCAAGATCTCCCGTCCCCGCCTGGACCGCATTCTTCGCAGCAGCAAGAATCAAAGCGAAAAGTAGTTCCCCGTAACCGGCATATAACCTTCCTGTCCCGTCTGCACAACAGTTGACGAGACGAATAAACAATTCGTCGTCGCTCTCCGTTATTCTTAGTAGTATGCGTTCGGTTAGTGTGGAGAGTAAGAGGTCATGGTACGCCGCAACAACACTTCCTCAGCTAAACAATACGCACGCGCCATTGTCATTCCTTAAGTCATTACATCGCCGCACCGTTGTCTGCTCATCGTGCTACCACTACATCTCAAATCCGGCTCTAATTGCAACTGCCCCTTCCGGACTTGTAAGAATGTAGAATCAGGTATGAAACTTTTACCGTTTCGGAGCGCTCGTTGCAAGGACACAAGTTCGGTTACACCTTTCTACAAATCCAATTGCGCATTTCTTCACTACGGGAAGTCGTTGGCATGTAAGTTGAAAAGTAGTATGAGTGTCTGAGAATTACACATCTCCCCGATGGACTTCTCAGAAGATGTTGATCCCTGTTGAAACGTAATTCAAAAACATAACTAAATAACATGGAGGTTGGGCAGGGCTTCACAGCCTGTTCACGCGGAGGAGCGACGCTGTTTTTGCGGATGCAACTCACCTCTTAACATACACACTTCATAATTCTAAGAAAGGATTTCTTATGAAAACACCACTTGGCATCTTGTTAATCGTGGCCGCATTCAGTCTGGCCATCCTTAGCGGCTGCAGTAACGACTCGGCAGGGCCTGTTTCGACGCCGTCGAAAAGCGAAACGCCGGATTTTGTGAAGCTGCCTGAGCGGTTGGACAAATCGGTGAACAAAATAGTTTCGGTTACGGAGTTCATTACAGCAGCACAAGGTGGTACACTTCGGTTGGTGAGTAGCTACAAAGCCGCAGCGGACAGTCATCTCGTAACGATTGATGTCGCGTTGGAATTGAAACCCGGCGATCTGCCGTACGATGCATCGTTGACGCTCACTCTGGATGACGTGCTGTTCCTTACCAACGTTAATATGACGTTTGGTCCGCACGGTGTTGTTTTCAACAGGGCTGCGAAACTTACTGCGAAAGCAACGGGTCTTGATGGCGGCACCGCAGTAAAGAATCTGAAGCTCTTCTACATCAACAACGGCGTGTGGGAAATGATGAGTGGCAGCAATGGTAGTCTTTATGCCGGCGTGTTTGATGGACAAGGAATGTTGCCGCACTTCTCACAATATGCATTCGGTCGGGTGACTGATTAATCAAGCAGGTCAGAAATATCGACCTTCTAACATTTACTTAATCGAAAGAGCTTTATGAAAAAAACACTATGCACCGCCCTCGCAGCATTCAGCCTGGGTATATTCAGCGGTTGCTCCAATGAAACATCGGCTCCCGTAACGACAAACTCTGACACCAAGACTCCGGTGTTTATGAAACTGCCTGAGCGGTTGGACAAATCTGTGAGCAAGCTGGTCACAGCAACAAAGTTCATCACCAGAGCGCAAGGTGGAACTCTTGCATTGCGCACCCAATACAAAGCAGCGCCCGACAGTCACCTTGTTACGATCGACATCACTTTGAGAGTTAGAGCAGGGGATTTGCCCTACGATGCTTCGCTGACGATGACTCTTGATGATGTGCTGTTTCTTACGGATATCAATCTCACATTCGGTCCTCACGGTATTGTCTTTGCGAATCCCGCAAAACTTGAAGTTGAGGCAACAGGCCTCAGATTTGCGGGATCTACAGACCGTATGGCCCTTTATTATGTCAGTGGTGGTGTGTGGCAAAGAATGCCAAACAGCGAAGTTGACTATTATAACGGCGAACTTGAAGCCGAAGGAAGTCTGCCGCACTTCTCACAATATGCATTCGGTCGTGTGACTGATTAGTAATCGTTTACAGCGGGATAAGTCTCTCCATAACGATTACGTTCATCACTAAAAAAGGTTCTTAAAAAAATGAAAACGGATAGTCTAACTGCGGAAATAGTAAGTCTGGTGAAAACCTACTGTAAGCCCGCAGTTGTGTCGGCTCTTGTGAAGGAATTGCAAAAAGCAAATGCCTTCGAAAGGAAGCTGACAAAAACTGTAGGCGAATTGGAGGGAAGGAAGTTTTCTCTTGCAGAGAACGATACACTGGACCATCTACTCACGTTATGTCATTCAGAATTATCGGAACAAAACAACATCAATGTCACTCTGGGTATTGGCGATATATTCAAAAACCATGGCGAGCTTGCACGCTCGGAGGAACTGTACTCTCTTGCGCTTGCCGGTGCCGAACACGCGGGGGATGAAGGACTTGTCGCGGAAGCATATTTAAGACGCGGTGATGTTTTCTCCCGACAAGGGAAATGGGAAGTCTGTGAAAACGATCTGGATCAAAGCCGGAAGATATATCGAAAACTCAACGAGCATGTCTCTGTTGGAAAAATCGATAACATCACCGGAACAAACTGTGCCATCCAGGGAAGAATGAAACAGGCCCAAACCTATTACCGTCGTGCCTTGAGTTCATTTGAACGCTTTGAAGATGCCCGGATGACCGGCACCGTGCTGATGAACCTTGGAATTGTGTATAACATCCTTGGCCAGTACGAGGAGGCTCTGTTGCAGTATCAGCGTGCCCTCTCGTTCTTTGAGAAAGTGGGAGACCGCGAGCGAGTAGCAGAACTCCATCATAACATGGGTATGTCATACTTATTGAAGGGGGAATACAAGCAGGCGCTATCGGAATTCAACCGTGTCGGCGCTCTCGTGAGTGTCTCCTCAAGCATCAACCTATTCGGGCTTGCCAGTCTTGGAAAGGCGAACGCCTGCTTTCATCTCAAAGATTTGCGGATGGCGTTGAGCTTTGTTCATCAGGCGCTGAGTTGCTTTACTGCTTCGAACGACCGGTTGAGTATTGCCGATAGCTACAAGGTAAAAGGCATGATCCATCGGGAGATGAAGAAGTATAATTTTGCAAGCTCATATTTCCAGACAAGTCTGCGAATGAATATGGAACTCAAGAACCAGCTTAACACGGGTGAAACGTACTATGAGTTAGGCGTTCTGGAAACTGTGAAGAAGCAGCCGGCCGAAGCAAAGAAGGCGTTTGACCGCGCAGTTGAGTGTTTCAAAGCAGTTGGGGCGAGGAAAGAAGTCGAGCGGACCGAGAGAATGCTTCAGTCTCTTAAGGCAGCCAAAAAGTAAACCCAAACACGATCAAGTAGTTTCAGTAACCTTATCGAAGGGCACCGAGTGTGCCCTTCGTTTTTTAAGTAGCTGTAAAAAAAACATCACCGTCTCCACGCGGTAGATTGTACAAATTGCGTGGCAGTTTTACATCCAAAGAACATTGGAGAGTGGGATGTTGATCAACGCAGAGGCCGGTTACGTTACATCCTACGAAATGCTGCTACGCAAATCGCAAGGTTCAATGGCTTTTCGGACTGTCGCTGCCACATCACATATCCCGCGAACGCATGGCACAGGGTTGGTACAAGAGTATAACAGGAAAGTGCGGCGGATCTCCCCAAGCGGTACACTTGGTTAAAAAGTACACCCAACAGATTCAATAACAACTAACTCTTTGGAGATCATATGAAGCAAATGCGAAAGATGGTTGGAATTTCACTTGTCCTCACATCAATCCTCCTCGTGTGGGGGTGTCAGGATTCGTCCACGCCCGCGAGCCCTCATTCAATTGCCGGTCAGGGTTCGGCAGCCGCGCCCATAACGGATAAGACTATCGTTATTCTTCCGGATTCACTTTTGGGAATTGATATCAAGCTGATTCTGCCTCTTGTTGGCGGAACGTTGAATGTCCGCACGTGCTCATTTCAAGTTCCCGCGGGTGCGCTTCTTACGTCTCTGGTGCTCAGGTTTGAGCTGCTTGCAAATCAGCCTCCCAAAGGTTTGAACGATCCGAGTGACCGCATGTTCAAATTCGGGCCCGACTTTACCGTGTTCATGAAGACATGTATTCTGACGGTTCCTTTCGATGAATTGGGACTCAACCAGAAAGACCCCAGCAAGTACGCCTGCTATTACTACAATGTTGCCCTGCGCCGTTATGAAATCCAGCCGACAACCGTCGATATGGTAAACCGCCGATTTCAGGTTAAAGTTAAACACTTTTCTCAATATGCATTTGGCAGAGTGGACGAATAAACCTGGGGCAACAAGCCTGAGAAGACTGACAATCATATCCCTATAGAACGAGTATGAACTTCGACGATCTTATAAACAAAAATTTTTCAGATGCTGCTTTCGAAGTGATGGACGACCATCCGGCGAAGGTGCAGGATCTTGATACAATTCTTAGCATTGTCCGGAAAATAAATACTTCACTTGTCCTGACTGACGTTTTGGAACTGGTAACTGACGAAGCGATTCGCATTGCAAAAGCTGAACGTGGTTTCCTGATGCTTGCCAGGAGCGATTCGAAACTTGAATTCGTGGTGGGGCGCAATGCACAAGGAGAGTCGATCAAGGCGGAAAGTTTCCAGATGAGCTCGAGTGTGCTGGAAGATGTGTTCGCAACGGGTGAATCGTTATGTATTGAAAATGCGCTGAACGACGAACGCTTCGAGCGGCGCCAAAGCATTATGACGCTCGAACTGCAAACTATTATCTGCAGCCCGCTGCATACACACGACGAGAAGATCGGAGTGATTTACGTTGACAGCAAATACATCCAGGCGGTTGACAAGGCGGAGATACTGAGTGTGTTTGAGATTCTCGCCGGTCAGGCAGCTATCGCTATCAAGAACGCCCGCCTTTATGAAAACCTGAAGCATACATACGAAGAACTGAAGCAGGCGAACCAACACATCATTCAATCGGAACGCATGGCAATGAAAGGTGAGCTTGCGGCCGAAGTGAGCCACGAATTGAAGAACCTCGTCGCGGTTGTATTGCTGAACCTGGAGTTGATGCAGCGGAAAGCAGGCAAAGTCTCGCCGGAAGAGATCAGTGTGATTATCGATAAAACGATTGGAGGCGCCAGGAAGATCGAAGGATTCTCGAAGAGCCTTCTGTCGCGCAGCCGGGCCGGTGCAAAATTAATCCCCAGCAGCCTGAATAAGATTACCGGGGACTTTGTGGAGTTCGTAAAATTCCTGCCCAAGTTTAAGCGCAATTCCGTTGTCGCAACTCTTGCGTCCGATCTTCCCCCGGTGAATCTCGATATCGATCAGATACAACAGGTATTGCTCAACCTCGTAAACAACAGTGTTGAGGCACGTGCCGGTGCAACGATTGAATTGAAGACAGAGTTTGATTCTAAAAATAAGATGGTTTGCCTGACGCTGAAGGATAACGGGCCGGGGATTGATGAGGATATTCTCTCGCGTTTGTTTAACGAGAAAGTGACCACGAAAATTGATGGGCATGGTTACGGTCTCCCCATCTGCCGGCAGATTATTGAGGGGCATGGAGGAACGATTAGCGTGGCGTCGAAAAAAGGGGAAGGGGTACAATTTCTGATGAGATTTCCCGCCCCGGCAGAGCGAACAGCGATCACGAAAACTAATTGAAACCGAAAAGAATTTATGAATGATATGATGCTACAAAATCAATCACTTCTCGAAACAGTTGCAGTGTGTGAAGCCGGACCGGTTCGCGAACACAATGAAGATAGCCTTGCAATAGTGGACACGTCAGTCCACGGCAATAGTGAAAAGGGGACGATGCTTGTAATCGCCGATGGTATGGGAGGGCTGGATGCGGGTGAAGTGGCGAGCAGCATTGTAACCCAGGAACTTCCGAACCTCTACCTGAATTCCAAAATCTCCAATTGCGTCGAATCGCTGATCCAGGCAGTATCTGATGTGAACAAGAATGTCTATGACGCTGCGTCCCAACTTCCTTCACGGAGAGGAATGGGCACAACGGTTGTTGCCTCGGTGGTGGTGAATGAATGTTTCATAACCGTGAATGTTGGAGACAGCCGGGCATATCTCTTAAGAAACGGTGAGCTTCGTCAGGTAAGTAAAGACCACTCATTGAAAAAGAATTACTTCGGGATGTTCGAGAATAAATACCAGGACAACCTATCCCACGTGCTCACACAGGCGATCGGCCCTCATCCTTCCGTGACCCCGCACGTGAATATTACGAAAGTTCATAAGCATGATGTTCTCCTGCTTTGTTCAGATGGCCTCACGTCCGTGCTCACCGATGATGAGATCAAGAACGTATTGGTAACAACTCCCTTCCAAGAAGCAGCCGAAAAACTCTTCGAACTCGTTCTTGAGCGGAAAGGTGATGATAACGTTAGCGTCATTGTGTCAAAAGTAATGGAAGTTGGACTTTCCGCGGCTTGCAAGGAGCAGGCTGATTGTAATAATCTGGCTCTCTGTCTGTAACGTTTCGTTGCAAAGCCCTTTTTATGTGAATCGAAATGTTGCACAAAATTATCGCTCTAATCACTGCATCATCCTTTTCCTCGCGTTTCCTTCCCATTTATGATGTAACCCGTCTTTAATAACTCTGGCATGAACGTTGAACCTCTCTTGGCGGTGATAACGCAGCTTTTTCTCGCAATTCCACACAGAGAACATCGCCTGCGATTTTGTTTCCTTCTTACTCAAATGAGATCCCGATTTTGAATTTGTTGGGGATGAGGATCTTCCGGGGTTTCCATACTGTAAATTCAGTGTTCAGTCAAAAAAATTCTATGACTTGTGTGAGCGCCTGGAAATTTTGTTTAGTGGGGGGTCGTGGCAGGTGAAAACAATAGTACCAAAGCACTTGCACAAGGGAAAAA
>JBBRUI010000157.1:0-10273 GCA_038247945.1 Bacteroidota bacterium
GAAAAGTTGACGACTTGTTTGCGGGGCGTGGACTGAGCAAGAAGCTGCATACCAAGAGCAATGCTGAAGGAGTTGAGTTGATCGTGGATGAGTCCCGCAGAATGCAGTCTGGTTTGATCTTTACCAACCTGGTGGACTTCGACGCGTTGTATGGACATCGAAACGACCCGCAGGGCATGGCACAGGCGCTTGAGGCGTTCGACAAAGAACTTCCGCGTATCGTGGAAACGGTTCGGGACGGCGATCTGTTGATAATAACAGCGGACCATGGCAATGACCCGGTTACACCAAGCACCGATCATTCCCGTGAGTATGTGCCGGTTTTATGTTACGCCAGATCGAAAGCCGTGGGGAATAATATCGGAACCAGGGCGACATTTGCTGATTTGGGGAAGACTGTGGCAGAATTTTTTGGGAGCAGGAATTCACTGGCGGGAACGAGCTTCTTGATTCAGGTTATTTGAATATGGAACGCAAACATCCAACCAATGAGTTCGATGCGCTGATTGATGATGATGGCAGAATTACGGTTCCGCTTGAAATGGCAAAGCACTTTGCCGGCCGGAAGCTTCACGTTCGGTTGCACAGGGAAGAAATTTCAGCGGGCTTGCGGGAAAAGGATGTAACAGAAGATGAAATTGAACGTATTGCAAGAGTGCAGCTTGAATCCCGTGAGCAGGTGGTGAAATTTCTGCTAACCGAAAGGATGTTGAAAAGCGATGCGGCATTCGTCCGACGTGCACGAAAGACGAAGCATTGAGCGTTCAGAAAATTGTAATTCATACCGACGTGTTTCTGGATCATTTGACAGGAACCAGACAACCCTCGGTGTTGCGGCAAGCAATGAGCCAGTTCTTTTGTTACACGACAGTCTATCAGGCGATTGAATTGTTCTCGCTTGCGAAGACGGACGGAGAAGTTAAGGCCATCGAGGATTCAATGGCGGCAGTGAAGCTGATGGGATTGAACCCGAAAAACGCACGGCTGTACGGCGAGTTGATTTCATCTAACAAGAAAACGTCATTGTGGAATATTCTTATTGCGGGACTTTGTTTGGAAAGCCGGCTTCCTCTTCTAACGGATAGAAAGAAAGATTTCAAAGGAATTAAAGGTCTGACAATAGTCCCGACAAAGTTCATTCGAAGCAACAGGTCGAGCGCAGAGATAATGAATACTGTGCGATCGGTTCATCAGCAACCGCAGGCAGGACAACGATAACCAAGAGAGAGAACTATGATACTCGGCAAAGTTGTTGGCAGTGTATGGGCGACCAGAAAAGATGAGGAGCTTATCGGGATGTCGTTTCAAATTGTGAGGCATCTCGATTTAGATTACAAACTTAAAGATTCATTCGTCATCGCCGTTGATACGGTTCAGGCGGGGGTGGGAGACGTAGTGCTTCTATGCACCGGCAGCTCGGCCCGTCAAACATCGAAGACAAAGAATAAACCTATTGATGCGATAATCATGGCTGTCGTCGATAAAATTGATATTCCGGATTAATGCATGTTTTTTGCAAAGGTCATAGGCAGCGTGTGGGCAACGCGGAAGGATGAAAACCTGAACAGTTTCAAATTGTTATTTATTCAACCATTGAACAGCAAGCGTGAGAACACCGGAGATCCGATTGTTGCGGTGGATACAGTCGGAGCCGGAATTGAAGACACAGTTGTGTATATAACGTCAAGGGAAGCGGTCATTCCCCTGCCGGTTGAAATGGCTCCCGTCGACGCGAGTATTGTTGGAATTGTTGATAGGATTGATCTCGCTTCTAAACCTTGAGCGAAGCCAAAGGTCTCTCTGCTTCCGAAATGCATTGAGATTCTTCGCTTCGCTCAGAATATATGAAAGGTGAAAAATGGGTAAAGCGGCAAAGCAGTATACAAATCGTGAAAGCCAGTCGCTCGACAAGTATCTGCAGGAAATCGGGAAGGTCGACTTATTAAAATCTGAAGAAGAGATTGAGCTCGCGCAGCGCATCAAGAAGGGCGATCAGCGTGCCCTGGAAAAACTGACGAAGGCAAACCTGCGTTTTGTTGTGAGTGTTGCAAAGCAATACCAGAACCAGGGGTTGTCGTTGGGCGATCTGATCAACGAAGGCAACCTCGGACTGATCAAAGCGGCAAAACGGTTCGATGAGACGAGAGGATTCAAGTTCATCTCGTATGCTGTTTGGTGGATTCGTCAATCCATTCTGCAGGCGCTCGCCGAGCAGTCGCGTATCGTGCGGCTACCTCTCAATCGCGTCGGTGCGTTGAACAAAATCGGCAAGGCATTCAGTACGCTGGAACAGGAGTTCGAACGTGAACCGAGCGCAAGCGAGTTGGCGGAAGAGCTGGACATGTCGCTGTTCGAAGTCTCCGACACGCTTAAGATTTCCGGCCGCCATCTTTCAATGGACGCTCCCTTTGCCCAAGGTGAAGATAACCGCTTGCTGGATGTTATTCAGGATGAACGCCAGCCGGCCCCTGACTCTGAGTTGATGAAAGAATCGCTCAGCCGTGAGGTCGAGCGTGCTCTTTCAACTCTCAGTGAGCGTGAAGCGGAAGTCATCCGGTTGTATTTTGGACTTGGCCGCGAACACTCGCTTACCCTCGAAGAGATCGGCGAGAAATTCAAACTCACCCGTGAGCGGGTCAGGCAAATCAAAGAGAAGGCGATTCGCCGTTTGCGGCATGCCTCGCGCAGCAAACAATTGCGGGCGTATCTTGGCTAACAGATAAAAGCCTCCTTCGTGGAGGCTTTGTCTTGTAGAGATACACCGACTGTGGAGAAGGGAAGGGACAATACATGAAAGTTGAGAAGACAATTTTTGCTCAGGCCTTTGCTCTGACGGTTTGTGTGTCGAGCGTCGTTCTGTTCTTTGCCGGCTGTTCATCATCGGGGACTACGCGGGAGATCGAGGACAAGCCGACCGGGGTTGTTCAAGATGAAAACGAATTCCGTTATCTCGCCAAAATCAAAAGAGAAAAAGCTCGGGAAGATGACAGGAAAGTTGATCTCCGGTCATTCAAGAAAGACGTCCTCGCAGATCCTTCCACCCAAAGCAATATTCTTCCCAACGGTCTGAATCGCGACCAATTCCTTTTAGAAGTTGTGCGCTATCTCGGTGTGCAGTACTCGTATGGCGGGTTGACCAAGAAGGGAATTGACTGTTCTGGATTTACATGTGAGGTCTACCGAAACGCTGCCGGTAAACCTTTGCCCCGCTCAACATCGGAACAATTCCGGTCGGGAGAAAAAATTGCGAAGAACGAATTGCAATTCGGGGATCTTGTCTTTTTCAACACGACAGGCCGTTCGCCCTCTCATGTAGGTATTTACATCGAAGACGATATATTTGCTCACGCAAGTGTCGTTGAGGGTGTAACGCTCTCCTCTCTCGAAAGTACCTACTACAAGAAACGCTTCGTCGGTGCCCGCCGCGTAGTTGAATAAGTTCGCAAGGCGCAGTATATTATTTCAATCAAACTATTCTCAAAAACCCGTTGGCGATTCTTCCTATATATCTGTACGGTCAATCTGTCTTGCGTAAGAGGGCGAAGCCGGTGAAAAAAGTCGATGCCGAGCTCAAAAGCTTGATTGAAGATATGTTTGAAACGATGCATCATGCGAGCGGTATTGGACTGGCGGCAAACCAAGTCGGGTCATTGGATCGTGTCATTGTTGTGGACATTTCGGATGTTGATGAGAAGAAACACGAAGGCGTGGGAGAGGCCGCGGACAAACTTGCTGACACGGAAGTTACGGACCAAGTCAAGAAACTTGTTCTGATCAACCCCGAAGTAGTCGCTTCCCAGGGAGCCTGGAAAATGGAAGAGGGATGCCTGAGTATTCCCGATATCCGTGATGAGGTCGAGCGGCCCGAGATCATAAATGTTCGCTATAAAGATCTCCAGATGAATGACCGGGAGATTGAAGCACGCGGTTTACTTGGAAGAGTCTTGCTCCATGAAATCGACCACCTGAACGGGGTTCTCTTTTTCGACCGGCTTGGGACTGTAAAAAGAAAACTCATGCGCGGCCGCCTGAATAAAATCCTTAAAGGGCAGGTGGAGGTCAGTTATCCCGCTATGCTCGCAGAGGAACTCGCCGAAAAATAATCGTAAGAGGTTATCCCTTCGCAGCCTCAATCGTTTTCATGGGGACGCCGGACTTCGCAGTCCCGAGCCTCGAAATTCTACTCGCCAACAACTATCCCGTCAAGGCGGTCGTCACCGCCCCTGACAAACCCCGCGGACGGGGGCAGGAACTTTCTCCCACACCGATCAAAACGGCAGCGCTCAAACATCAACTCGATGTCCTTCAACCGGAATCACTCAAAGAACCTGCATTTGCCGCCAACATCAAAGAACTGAATCCCGATCTCATCATTGTTGTAGCGTTTCGAATTCTGCCTAAAGAAGTCTTTACAATTCCACGACTCGGTTCTTTTAACCTTCACGCCTCACTGTTGCCAAAATACCGCGGCGCCGCGCCGATCAATTGGGCTATCATCAATGGAGAAAAAGAAACAGGTGTCACGACTTTTTTTCTGCAAGAAAAAGTCGATACGGGAAACCTGTTGCTGCAAGCCCGGCTTCCCATTACTGCGGAAGACAACGCCGGAACTATCCACGACAAGCTCGCCGAAGTCGGAGCGGAAATTGTATTGCATACCATCCGGTTGATCGAGCGGGGAAAGGCAATCACGCGACAACAAGATGATACGCTCGCATCGCCGGCCCCAAAAATCTTCAAAGACGATTGTCGCATGGATTGGAACCAGTCGGCTGAGAAGATTCAGAACCGTATCCGCGGACTCTCGCCCTATCCAACCGCGTTCACGACGCATAATGGAAAAGTGATAAAGCTGTATAAGAGCCATCTGGTGGAGAGCCCTTCGGTCGGAGAGCCGGGAGAGGTAAAGGTTGGAGATTTGCGGTTGGAGGTTTGTACACAAGACAAGATGATTGCGATAGATGAATTGCAACAGGAAGGACGAAAGCGGATGGGAGTTGAGGAGTTTTTACGCGGGTACAAAATACACAATAGTGAAAAATTAGAATAGTGGGTAGCTTGTTGCTGATCTTTTTTACCGTCCGTCAATCGGGCGTTCGAGTATTCTTAGCGCTCTATCTTGCGCTATGGTTGTGTATATTGCTTTTGACCAACATGCGTATATATTAACTATATACGCTGCTACTAAAGGTCTTGTAATGAAAGTCTTTTCCGATTTGTCGGGCTTCGAGTGGGACAGCGGTAATCGAGAGAAGAATTGGAGGAGCCACGGTGTTGCATGGTGGGAATGCGAGGAAGTGTTTTTCAATGCTCCATTGTTCGTCCTTCCCGATACCGAACACTCTCTATCTGAACAGCGACACTATGTTTTTGGAAAATCGAATAACGGGCGTTTGTTACTAATCGTCTTCGCCATGCGGCAATCGCGTATTCGAGTCATTTCAGCGCGGGACATGAACAAAAAGGAGAAGAAGTTTTATTATGAAAAAACTGAAGAAGCTTCCTAAGTTCAGGTCAGAGGATGCGGAGCGCAAATTCTGGTCTACGCATACCCCGCTCGACTACTTTGATGGGTCGCACGCCGAGCTTGCCGTATTTCCGAATCTGAAGCCGACAAGCAGAACGATTTCGATCCGGCTACCGGAGTCTCTGGTGGAGAGCATCAGAGTGTTGGCAAACAGGCAGGATGTTCCATATCAATCAATGTTGAAAATTTTACTTGCAGAGAAAGTTCGAGAGGTTTTTGATTCAAGCAAGAGAAAAAGGAAAGCCGCATAGCAAACTCGAGGCTTGAGCGGTATGCCGCTACGCGCTTTTTAAGAGGGGGAACGCCCAAACAAAGTGTTCAAATCCCCAATCTCAAACCCTTTCTCACCCAACTTTCCCGTACGTCTTATCCCCCACAAACAACCCGCTCTCAACAACCGCATTGATATCCGCGAGCAGTGAAGGAAACGCCGCAGCCGTTGCTTCAGGCAACTGAAGCTTTTTTCCATCTATAAGAGAAGAAATCATCTGGAATGCATTCGCAACCGCTTTGCCATCCGTTGTATTGTTAAAGATGATCGTAATGCGGCTGCATTTTTCGGCAAGGATATCAATGCGTCGGCGAAGCTCTCGCATCTCTTTTGTGTTGTAGAGGTAGTTATACCGTGTATCCATTCCGTTCAGTAGCCAGCCCTTTTCATTTCGTCCGTGCAGCCGGATGTACGCCGTTTCTCCGATAACATCCGAGACAAAAGGCATGAGTTGCTTGATGCGCGGCAGATCTGCGTTCACCACCTGGAGTTCGTGTTCACTGAGGAAGTTCCTCAGAAAATTGACATCGTTCCACGATTCATTCCGGAACTCAACGTGCAACGGGAATCCCCGGAACATTTCTCCCAGCTTCACAAGATGAAATCTGTTGGCGCTTGTATTGGTAAACGCATAGGGAAGCTGAACCAGCAACGCGCCCAGCCTCTCATTCTTCTGCAACTCCTGCAGCAAACCCCGCACACGCGTCGCAAGCTCCGGCGTGAATTCTTTTCCCTGCACAAAAGACTTGTGCAGCTTCACGTTGAACCGGAAGCGACTGTTCTCCGCCACCGCCTCCATCCATTGCTGTGCATCGTTCGTTGAAAGCTCCTCGTCCCAGAACGTCGAGCGCACCTCCACCGTATCGAAGAAGCGCGAATAGCAGCGAAGCTTCAGTGTCGAGTACTCCGTCTCGGCGCCATACAGACAATCATTGAGCGTCTCATGTTCCCATCCGCCGATGCCGACCAGGTATTGAACCGACTGCTTGTTCATAACGCCTCCTAAAAAAAGTGCTTGACACAACCGTTTCAAATCGCTATCTTTGCTTCGTCAAGATACGACATATATGTCGTCATGTCAAGACCGACGGCGACAAAAATGTTGGCAGGAATCAGTAGGCAACAATGCAGCGGGTCAGGAAGGGGAAATTCTTGAGAAAGTTTTCTTTGTGAAACTTCGTGCCTTGGTGCCTTCGTGGTTATCTTTTCTTTTGACGAGCACTCTCATTTTTCGTGAGGTATGATATGAAATCCACCATCGGCGACCGCATACGTGAAGCGCGGGATACCAAAGAGCTCGACCAGGCAACCCTCGCAGCGAAGGCGGGCATCGTCACCCGCACGCTGCAGCGATGGGAGAAAGGCGAGCAAATCCCCGACGGCATTTCGATTACGAAGATTGCAAAAGCCACCGGAGCGCATCCGCATTGGCTGCTGACCGGTGAGGGAGAAATGTACAACGCTCCGGCACGTCCTGGCAACGTGTATCAACTGCCCACAACATTCCGCCGCAACGCACGGCTTGTGGATCTGCCGCTTATGTCCGCGGTGCCCGCCGGAAAACTCAACACCAGCTTCCATCCCGATTACGTGGACGACTACGTGACGGTGGACGATGTAAAAGACCCTCAGGCGTTCGCGCTACGCGTAAAGGGGAACAGCATGTCCCCGCGCATTGAAGATGGCGATACGGTTGTGGTCAGTCCCGTCCAGGAAGCGCGCAACGGCGACATCTGCGTCGTGCGCGTCAACGGCGAAGACACGCTCAAGAAAGTGAAGTTCGAAGGCAACTACATCCACCTCGTCCCCCTCAACCCCGAGTTCGAGCCGGTGACCGTGAAGAAACGGGACGTGAATTTTGTTTACAAAGTGGTGAAGTTGATTAAGGAACTGTAGCGATTGGAGATTGCGGATTTGAGATTGGCGTTGAAGGCATTGACTATGGCCCCGACCTTCAGGTCGAAAAAAAATAACATACCGAAATCATGTTTAGGCGCTTCAGCCCCCTTATCGCGGTAGAGAGGAGAAACGAAATGACACTGAACCAATTATTGAAACCAATCGCCCGCCTCAAGAGCAAAGAGTTTTCTCCGAGCCAGGCATGGTCGATGTATCAAGTGGATGCTCTTGTCTCCGACCATCATTCGTCGAATGACTTCAGAATTTCAGTTGATGGAGGTTCAGTGTGGCTGACACAACAGCCTTCAGGTGAAAACTCTCGCCGGCAGATTCAAATTCCTCGACAAGAATTTAACAAGATGATTCAGTGGTATACGAAGCCGCAGAGGCTGAGAACTGCCAAGCAGATCATACGGAGTGTGATAAGGATTGCGGCTGAAATGAAACAGTCTAAGACGGATTAACTACCATTTAATAGTTTAGTTGTTTTTCTCAGATCGTGGGCTACATGGACAAAAAAGATGCGAAGCGAAACCTGCTTGATCACTCGAGCGCGAAGATCAGACTTCTTAGCGAGTATTTGAAACGTTTTCTGAACATTATCACCAACGACCAATATACTCAGAGGATCAAAATCCATGACTTGTTTTGCGGTGAAGGACTTTATGAAAATGGAGGAGAAGGCAGCCCGCTTGCAATAATGAGGTGCGTAAAGGATTTGCATTTTGCAAACGTAGCCAGACTCTCGAGAATCATCCCGATTGACTGTCAGTTCAATGATATTGAAGGACAGAAGGTAGAGAAGGTAAAGAACGCTATCAAAGAAAAATCACTCTACTATTCAGAATTTGGTGAAATAAGTTTTAGTTCGAGTGACTATAAAGAGCAAGTCGAGAGTCTGAAAAAACAAGTAGGAGATTTAAGTAAACAGAAAGTATTCGTCTTTATTGATCCTTACGAGTACAAACACATTTCTGCGAAAGACATAAGATCTTTGTTGCAACACAAAAATGCAGAAGTGTTGTGGTTCCTTCCCACTCAGTTTATGTATCGATTTGATTAAGGGCCGGTTTTCTGCCAAAACATACAAACGAGGTCTTTTACAATTTGCAAAACAATGGTAATTTGGAAGTAATGTTGAGTAACGGAGAACGAGCCAGAAAAGGATCGTTTTACATTAGCTACACTTATTATCGTGATGACAAGAACAAAGCTCTGTTCAAGCTCAAATAGAAATGGCTGAATCGTCAATAGAATGGACCGAAATGACTTGGAATCCCACAACGGGATGTTCCAAGATCTCTGCAGGCTGCAAGTTCTGCTACGCCGAGATAATGTCAAAGCGTTTACAGGCAATGGGAGTCGAAAAGTACAAAGATGCATTCAAGGTCAGAGTTCATCCCGAAGCGCTCAACATTCCCTACACTTGGAAATCTTCAAAGATAGTTTTTGTCAACTCGATGAGCGATTTGTTTCATGAACAGATTCCACTCTCGTTCATTCGGCAAGTGTTTCGTGTAATGAACGATAATCCGAATCATGTCTTCCAGGTGCTGACAAAGCGAGCCGAACGGCTACTCGAAGTCCACGAAGAACTCAAATGGACGCATAATATTTGGATGGGTGTTTCGGTAGAAGATGAGAGAGTCGTTCATCGCGTTAACTTGCTACGCAAAACCAAAGCGAGAGTGAAATTTCTATCTCTGGAACCGCTTATCGGTCCCTTGCCGGATATGAATCTGAAGAAGATTGATTGGGTAATCGTAGGCGGGGAAAGCGGGCACAAGCCGCGAACAATGGACGCCGATTGGGTTTTGGATATCAAGGATCAATGCGAAAAAGCCGGAGTTGCTTTCTTCTTCAAACAATGGGGCGGACGCAACAAGAAAGCTGCTGGTCGAATACTCAACGGTCGAACTTACGATGAAATGCCTGAACACGAACTGCAGGAGAATGTCTAAACAGTTGTTGAACGTTTCGGCGTCTGATTTGTCTGTCCCTTGTTAACCGTTTTCCACCATCCACCCAATGGACCATCGGTCGCCGCTTTGTGGAAGTATTCGATTTCTTGTTCCGCGGCTATGCCCTTGATGTCCTCAAATATTGCCGCCTGTGCCTCTCTCTTTGCGGCAATGCAATCAAACTCTTTTTCACTCATCACTTTGTTCGCCATATCGAATCTCCTTCGGAGATAATATTGTCAAAATGCCGTAGCCATACTGTAAGTTGACTTGGTTGAATGCCTTGATCTTATCAAGTCGCACAATGTGCGTGAAGTTCCATGAGACAATTGCATCTGCGCGTGCAACGGTTGCTGCGGCAACATGTGTTGCATCGTCAATCCATTTTGGCGACAGGATTCCTGCTGCGATGTATGCATTTCTCAAATCAATGATTTCGTCGGTTAACTCAACTTTCTCTATCGACTGAGGAGGCAGTGATGTGAGAATGCCGCGGACATTTTCACGAGCCTTACTGATTTCTTGAATGACGACATCGCTCAAAAGCATCGTAACATTTCCTTTGCGCACAGCCTCGATAAAACGTAATGAATCCTCGGCGAATTCAATATCATA
>JBBRUI010000158.1:0-10176 GCA_038247945.1 Bacteroidota bacterium
CCGTGAGAAAACGTTGTTATGGTTCCATACACACGACTAAAACTAATACAAAAATCTTTTCCTGTTATATCAATTACTGTTAGAGTATCGCGAACGGATAATTCCGCGCCCTGGGTAACTTTTCCAACCGAGACAGTCGCTTTTGGTAATGACATCTGATGCTGAATCGTAGCAATCACATGATTATTTTATGCCCAGGCAGAAGGCTTCTTTTCGACAACACGATAATTTATCCAATACTGAGCACCGGGGATAATTTTAGCAGGCATTTTAACTGGAACAACCACTTTTTTAGATGAACGGGCAGGAATTCCTGTGAGATCAATTACTCCTTTTTGTAGCACATCACCATCGGCTTTAAACTCCCACTCACAGGAATACTCATCGAGTGAAATAAAGTCGAACCGGTTAACAACAGTTACTTTACCCCGGGCACAATCATCATCCACTATAAGAACCGGCTCAATTACTTTACGAAATTCGATACACGCTGGCGACGGAGTTCTATCGGGAAAGAAGAGTCCATTGCAGACAAATTCGGCATCGTTGGGTTCATCGCCATAATCGCCACCATAGGCGTATCGCCAGGTACCGTCGGGCATTTTTTGCTTTGGCGCCTGATCGATAAAGTCCCAGACAAAGCCACCTTGCAAAACGTCAATATTCCAGAAGGCATCCCAATACTCTTTAAAGGCCCCTGCCCCATTGCCCATGGAATGATTATACTCGCACTGAATGAGTGGTTTGTTACGCACAACCGGGCGCCCCCAATGCTCCATGGGATCGGTGGTGTGTGCAAACTTGAGCATGGTGTCAATTGACCAGTACATGGGGCCGACAATGTCGGCAACTTCGTGTCCCATATCTGGTTCATAATGAATAGGACGACTGGTATCGCGTGACCGAATCCAGTTCGCCATTGCTTTATGATTATCGCCGAAGCCCGACTCATTACCGAGTGACCAGAAGACCACCGATGGATGATTCTTCTCGCGCTCCACCGTACGCTTTACGCGGTCGAGATACATGGGCAACCACATCGGATCTTTACTGGCACGACCCATATCCCCAACATGCATGAACCCGGTGGATTCCAGATCTGTCTCGGCCATTACGTAAAGGCCATATTCGTCGCATAACTCGTAAAAGCGCGGATCATTCGGATAGTGCGATGTACGGACTGCATTCATATTATTGCGTTTCATGAGCAGCACGTCTGTTTTGAGCTCATCGAAGTCAAGCGCACGGCCCTTTTCAGGATGAAAATCGTGACGATTCACCCCTTTTATCTTGACCGGCACACCATTAACACGAAAAAGTCCCTCGGTAACACCAACGGTTCTAAACCCAATACGACACGGAATAATTTCCTGTATAGTACCTTCGGAATCCTTGAGCGTTACCAAAAGCGTATATAGATTTGGTGATTCAGGTGTCCACGCCAACGGCGCATCAAGCTGCATCGTGACCGATACAGTATCCTGCGTTAATGCTTGCAAACCAACAGGTATTTCGCGTGTGCATCCGGAAAGCACATTGCCCTTTTCGTCAATTATCGAAACATCAAGCAACCCGCTGAATTTTTTACCGTCTTTGTTTTTAATTATTGCAGAGAAATCAATGATACCTGATGCACCATCTTTACTGAATGGGGTGCGTACGAAAAAATCCCAAACATGCGTCGCAGATTGACGAATCAGGTAAACATGACGGAATATCCCCGAAAGCCACCACATATCCTGATCTTCGAGATAGCTTCCGACAGACCACCGTAAGACCTGCACGGCAATGGTGTTTTTACCTGCTGTAACGAGCTTCGAAATATCAAACTCGGATGATAACCGGCTGCCGGTGCCATACCCGACTCGTGTTCCGTTAACCCATACAAAAAAAGCTGAATCAACCCCATCGAAGTGCAGATAAAGAGCATCGTTTTTCCATGATGATGGCGCCGTAAAAGTCCTGCGATATGTTCCTGTCGCATTTTCAGATGGAACACGCGGTTCGTCAACAGGTATCACCATGCGGTCGTTGGTGTAGTGAGGATTACCATATCCTTTCATCTGCCAATGTGAGGGTACTGAAATGGAGTCCCATTTGGAATCATTAAAGTCAGGTTCCCAGAATTTTTCAGGTGATAGCAGAGGAGACTCTGCATAATGAAACTTCCAGTTACCACTCAGAAGCATAACATTCGATGACGCTTCGCGCTCCCTGCCAAGAGCAGTTTTTTCATCTTGAAACGGGATAAAATAGGCACGAGGATCCAAGCGATTTTCGTGACATACTTCGGGGCGCTGCCAGTAGTTAGTGGCAAGGTGATCGGGAAGACGGACGGTCATGTGAGCTCCGAGAAGAAAAGTTTAAAAGGACAGATTATGGGCAGATCGCATCAGATTTTTGCACGGTAAATACGCAAAAACATATCCATGGTTTGCACCGCGACGAGTTTATCACTAAAACCGGAAGTGGCGTCAATTTCGATGTAGATTGCAAATGATATATGCACGAATACCGAGGTAGTGAACTGGGAATTGATTGGGGGCGCACTAATAGTATTTCACTTTCATGTCGCGCATGCGCAGGATCGAAACATATTAACGACCGATCGAGCGTCACTGAGCCCCTGGCCCTAATGCGAAACTCGATGCTGCGACCTTCGCACCCCGCTGTTTCGACCTCCCGCGGATCACCTTGTAATCATCACCTGTTTTGTCAACCGATTACTCTGCTGATTCGCAGAGATTACATAGGCACCGAGGGCCAAATAGCGGGTATCGACGGCGATCAATCCACTGCCGGTTACCTGACGCACCAGCCGTCCCTGCGTATCAGTGATACGGACAGTGGCTTCGCCATTCGCTTCAATGTTCACGAACGCGCCGTTTCGCACGATCGACAGTTCCCGGTGGTGGTCGACGCCCTGGTTGGTTCTGAAGTTGGACGTAGACGAAATATTCGGCCAGGTTCGATTTACAGGATGATAATCCATCGATACAAGCAAAACGTTTCCGTTTGCGGAAAAAGCGAGTGAGCTGTCCGAGGGCCTGAATCCGAAATTCTCCGTATACGAAAACAAACCGTCGTTGCCAAACACCTCAAGCTGGCTCCAGTCAGCCAGAATACGGATCTTAAGGCGATTATTTATGGGAGCACAGGGTTTTCCAAGGAGCGTTTCCTCGGCGATATTATAAACAATCGATTTGTTTGCTATACGAAAGGTAATGGTAGTCGCGGTAACAGAGGTCAAATCAAACTCCGCCAGAATATCGCAGCATTTGCCCGAAAGTCCGGAAAAAAGGTTCTGATTGCTCCCGACCGTCTTGCTGTCCCAGTGTTTCGACGTTCCATAGAGTGAGCTGATTTCCGGAATCGGCGTCCGCGTAATCCTTATTCCGTCCGAAGTCGTGCGGAGCCCGAGTTCCACCGGAAAAGTCACGTCGCGTGACCAGGGTGAGGTTGGAAGACCGTCGTCCCAGTTGCTCAGCCATGCCATCTGCACCAATCGGTAATCAGGCATTGTTCCTCTAAAAAAAGTCTGCGCAGCGTAAAAATCAGGTCCTGCGTCCATAAGGTATGGACCGCCGTTATCAGCGGTATATTTTAATCCGTCAAATGAGCCGATTAGATACTTTCCCGACGCATCCTGCAGTACCCATTTTTTATTGGCTGAATCGCCATCAACCGGAAGCTCATATAAATCAGGGCACTCATACCCGAATTGAACATTGCTTTTTTGAACCCAGTTTTTCAGGTCAGACGATGTGTAGAATGTCGTTCCGTTCTGATACAGCGCCATTACCCAGTGATCTTCATACCAGAACACATGAGGATCTCGCGGATCATCTCCGCCTGGCAGAACAGCGCCGTTGGTTCCCGGGTGGTTGTATGCCTGCCAGGTTTCCCCCAGATCATTACTATAGGCCACATACTGCCCCTTGGTCGTTGCAGTATAAAGCGTCACGAAAACAGGATTTTCGCCAGTCTTGAAACCCGCAGTATTATTGACATCCACCACCGTTGATCCGGACCAGCAATCTCCGGGAACGTTGACGTCCGGCTCCAGCATTATCGGTTGCTGAGTCCAGTGCAGCAGGTCGGAACTGGTCGCCCGTCCCCAGTGCATCGGTCCCCATTCAAGTCCGTGCGGGTAGTGCTGGAATGCGAGATGATAAACGCCATCAGAATACCAAACGCCATTGACGTCATTCATCCAGCCGCTTTGTGGGGAAAAGTGAAACTGGCCTCGATATGTTTCATCGTAGTGAGTGTTGACGTAGGGAAAGTCAGGATAGCCGGCGAAATTGTTGTTTATTATTCCTGCCATAAAAACCACGATTGCGATATGAACGATATTTTGTTTTGAAAATTGCATGAATCCCCCTCCAGAATTTGATCATTTCTTTGATTTAGCTGATAATGTTGGGAATTTTTTGCTTTTTCTGCCTGTCCCGTATGCTAAAGATAATAGAAAACGACTGCCAAATCTATATAAGCAAGCTGCTGTATTTATGTGATATTTTAACCTGTAATGGCATTTTCCTTAGAAACCGGCATTATGTTTCATGGCGTTTCATGGCTTATCTATGTGTATTTTTAATTCTTAAACATTCTTTAACAGGATTCGAAAAAGACGCATAACTGATGATCCTTTTGAAAAGATTCATGTATTCGAAAGTCGCACACACCGTAATGTATCTTGTTTCGCACAGAGATGATGCCATCATTTTCCCGATAATTTCCGTGAAAACCGACCATCAGAACGGCTGCTCCTCAGAGTCGACCTCGGCAAACCAATCCGCTTCGCCCTGGGTGGGTTCGCCCGCGGCTGAATTCCGTCGGAAAAACATGCCTCTTGTTAAGTTTCGGCGCTAAAATCCGGTAAAGCCGATTCTAAAAAGCAAATCCCTGCCAGCCGGACAGCCGCACTTCGTGCTCCTGCGTGGGGAGCACAGACACGAGCGTGCGGCTCGTCGGAGCTGCGTCAGGTCCGTTGTGGGTCCCCCCGATAACTCGCACCTCGTAGTCACACGTTGCAGGACATCCCTGGAATGTCCCCTTCATGGGACCGATCGTCACCTTCACCTCGCCGGACGTCTCCTCCATCGTGAAACATGTGAGCCCAAAAGCCCCGGACTCGTGGGCCTGCGTCATACCGTCGTCCTCGTACAGCACGAACTCGTCGGTGCAGGGCTTGCCGGCCGGATAGACCTCGATGATCAGCTTGTCGGGAATGCGTGATGCGCGGTCGGCAAAGGGCTGCCGCACAAGCAGACTTCCCGCCCGAACAAAGTGCAGCGGCGGCTGGCTCCAGTGCGATATGCAGAAGTGCGGACGCACGCCGTCGCTGTCTATCCAGACGCCCGTGAGAGCGTTGTACCACCGCCCGGGAGGCAGGAGCACGTTGCGGAACGTTCCTGGCGTGACCACCGGCGCCGCATAGATGCGATCACCCAGGTAGTACGATGTCCACTCGCCATATCCCTCCTCCCACGAAGGATTCTGCAGGGCGTTGGAGCGGCACAGGGGCAGGCAGGTCTGCGTTGACTCCCATGCCAGGGTATAGAGGTAGGGCAGCAATTCCATGCGAAGACGAAGGGTCCGGCGCACGGCTTCCAGCACCTTTTCTCCGTAGATCCATGGCCGCCGCTCTCCGCCAATGCCGTCCGCGATCTTGCTGCTGTGGAACCGGACGATCGGACTCAAGACCCCGAAATGAGCCCAACGCACGTATAGTTCGGGATCGATGAACTCGAACTCCGACATGTGCCCACCGATGTCGTGGGTCACGAAGCTCTGGCCCATATGTCCGGCGCGCAGCGTCTGCTCGACCTGATTGGCCAGCGTTTCCCACGAGCTCTTCGTGTCGCCGGTGAAGTGAAACGCGTAGCGGTGCGCGCCCAGGCCCGGCGTGCGCGAGAAGACCATAGGCCGGCGATCCGGGTGAAAGCGTTGCATGTGACGCTGGTAGAGATGGTTGGTCCAGAGCTGGTCGTCTAGTCCGGCAATGGAGCGCACGGGCATAGCGCCGTCGATCCACCAGAAGTCAATACCCTGATCCTCCACAGGCTTGTGCAGAACCTCCAGGAACGCCCGCGCATGGCTGGGGATGGACGCGTCGAAATTCCCGAAAACCGCGGCTTGGCCGGGCTCCTTCGGCTGGCAATCCTCGTCGATGACCGTGATGCCCGCTTCCTTGACAAAGCGCTCGAATCGGGAATCCTCCACGGGCACGACCTGCGGGTGAACGTTCAGGGTCGCGTGGAGGTTCTTGCTCCTCATGAAGGCAAGAAACCCATCCGGGTTGTCGAAATGTGTGGGGCTCCAGTCCCATCCATGCCAGCCGCGCTGGTGCCACTCCATGTCCAGCACCATCACGTCAAGGGGCAGGTCGTGGCGTTCGAACTCGGTGATGATGTCGCGCAGTTCCGCATCCTTGAACGTGGGAAAGCGGGAGAACCACAGACCGAGGCTGTAGCGGGGCAGCAGGGGCGAGGCGCCGAAGAGACGGCGCACATCCCGCAGAGCAGCCGCGTAGTCGTGGCCGTAGCAGAAAAGGTAAAGGTCCTGGTACCCCGCTTCTCCCGGACGCTCCACGACCCATCCGTCCGATGGGTTTACAATTGGTGTTGGCGTGTCGTTGTAGACAAAGTAGCCTGCACGGCTCAAGGGACCCGGGGGATACTTGCTGCGATGGTAGAGGAGGTCGCGGAGAGGCGCGGAGAGGCGATGGGGAGGGATGGAGGCGACGAGTTCGTCGGGGTTGCGCCTCAGTTCATCTTCGGTCAAGTCTCCAGTCCCGGCCTCGCGCAGCCGCGCGTAGGAGGACCAGAGATCCCACTCCGAGGTGTTGGGATAATGGTCCATGGTTGCCTCATGCACGCCGGCCGGCGTAAGACCGCGTCCCACCCAGTCCATGGCCCAGTGCACTCCGCCAAGGTTGGTGGTATCCACCATGCCGGGCCGCCACACGCGTTTGCCCGAGGCATCGCAGACCTCCAGATTCCCCGCGTGGAAGGGCAGATTGTCGGGACGGAAGGTCACGACGATCCGTGCTCCGCGCAGGGTCACTGTCCCGGCTTCCTCCTTGACCTCTGCGAACATGACCGGAACGGGCCGACTCATGGCTCGCACGCTCACCCGGTCTTCGAACGTACCGGACGGGGAGTACTCCATGCGCACCAGCGTATCAGAGAGCAGGGAGAAGCGCGCGGTTGCGGCGACAGTAACGGAACCGTCGAGATTACGGGAGAGGGCCATGGGAACTCCTTTCGATGAGAACATCAGCGTGAACTTCTGCCAAGCTGCAGCCGGATCATTTCGTTGCGAATGACCGAGGATGCAACTGAACCGGTAAGGAAAAGGTTAAGTGCTGCAACGGGAAGCAGAAGTTCGGAGTTCTTTTCATCGACTTTGCAACCCTTGACTTGGGAATAGCGACGCAAAGCGGTGGGCAATACGAAACCTCCCTCGTGCCCACTCAACCAGACCACTCGATATTCCCATGCACAATTTATCGGCAACCAACAATAATCCCCGCTGCTTGATTTCCGACAGGAATTCGAAGTGATCGGACTGACGCACCGATTTGACTTTTAGATAAAAGCCTGCCATTAATGGAATACAGTTTCTGCGGGGTGCGAGAAACAGTGGGGATCCGCATCATCGGTGAAACTGTACGGGATGCAGTAGCGCCCGACTTGGAAAGCAGAACAGCGTTGGGCCCACTGAACCCGCAATCGTCTCCACAATCGTCTTTCAAGGCGACGCATTTTTGCCGTTTGACATCGAACAGGACGGGATTCGGCGATGCTTCCTCCACCGTGGCGGTCACATAGTCAAGGTGGTTCGTCCAGTAAAGCCCGTGCGCTTCACCACCGATCCCCGCGCAACCCATAAGCAACTCCTCCTTATACTTGCCGTCCGCCGTATGCACACATATTTGACGATGATCCTCATGGAAATGCCCGTATTCATAAACGCCGCCTGTTGTAGGCCTGATGGCGAAATTGCAGCCTTCGCAAACTCCTGCAGGTTTTAATGGGCTATATCCGGCCGGTACGAACGAACCGCTGGGTAATGACCACAAACCCGGACGGTTGTTGTTGAAACCGCCCATCATTTTTCCGTCAACGGAAATTCCGCACCCGAACCCGTAATTGCTGGATGTCTTTGGAAACACTTCCGTTGAAACTTGCTTGCGCTTGGTTTGATCGGTTATGCCTACAGCCCAGGTTCCGGCATTGTTCGGCGACGGCAAACCCGAAGCAATGAAGCACTGCTTGTTGTCTGACGGATCAACCCAAGTGCACACCACCGTGCCTTGACCGAAAAGCTTCTGCTTCCCTGTGCCATCGAACTTGACAGTCAGAATAGCATCAGAGTTCTTGTCCTTAAGGACGACGTATTCTCCATCTTGTGAGACAAAGGCCTTGGAAATGCTCCTGCTGCTGCCGAAAACCGAAGTTGGTGTCAGGTCCCTGAGCGCATTTTCCTCGCTGTCGTAGACATATGCAGTGTTGCCACCGCACCAGGCCATACGTACCTTCATCCCGGTGGGCAGCACTGCGTCCATCTCGGCTTTCAATTGCTGCGGGGTTTTCGCACTTAAAATCGAACCCGCAAGAAAAACTCCGATAAAAACAATAGTCCAGCGCATCATACAGTCTCCTTTGAAATGGTTTAAGTCTAAATTTACCAGAAAATTCCTCGGATGAGACCAGGTAATATCCGGAATTATCGTACTTTTGATATATAATTAGATTTATTTTGTGTTCTTGAATCTCTGCGTAAGAACACCGGCATCAGGATGGACAATCTTCTAACGTTCTACACTTCCTTGAAAAATATCATGCAATTTCATAGTTTTTTTTACCTGACCCATATGCAAAAAATAATAGAAAATGTTAGCCAAATCTATATATACAAACGACTGTATTTATGTGATATTTTAACCTGTATTGGCATTTTCCTTAGAAACCGGCATTATATTTTATCGTGCTTCATGGGATTTGTCTATGTATATTTTTAATTTTAAGGCATTTTTTCGGGAAGGAATTCAACAGATGCCCGTAAACAAATGCAGTGGAAAAACCGATCATACGTTTCTATAATTCTTGAGGAATGACGCAATGAGTTCCAACCATTTTCTAACCGCTCCACCGCCGTGCCAGATGGAGAACATCCGGAAAAATGCGGAAATCTTTAACGGTTCGTATGCGCTGTCGGTTTTCGGGGCGGGTTCCAGCCGATGGATTGGGAACTGCACATGGGGAGAATTTTCGGCGCATGTATTCTGGATCGAGCAGGTGACATACGGTAATGCGATCTTCACACAAAACGGCAGGGAATATCTTGTCAATAAGGGTGAAGTATTTTTTGTGCTTCCGGGAGCGTCCTTTGAATACAGGGTAGGGCCGGCCGGCGTGCTTCATAAGCGGTTTGTCGCATTTTGCGGATCCTCGTTGATGACGCTCTTGAGGACGATCGGGCTCATAGGCCGCGATGTTATCCGTCCGCAACGTCCGCATGATATCACCAGAGTGTGCCGTCAGGTGTATGCTCTTATGGAAAGAGAAGATACTGACTCGTTCGAAGAGATTGCAGTTCTGGCCTACAGGCTTCTCTTATTGTTAAGCAGAGACATTCCTCCCGCGTATCCGGAGGCGGTCAACAAGGCGCTGTTGTTTTTCGAACAAAATCTTACCCGTCATATAACCCAGAATGAAATATGTGCTCACGTGTATCTGTCACCGCCATATTTCTGCAAGCTTTTCAAGCGTCATATCGGAGTGGCACCGATGAAATACCACACGAACCAACGCATCGCCTGGGCCCAGTCCCTTCTAACCGACACATCGATACCAATCAAGCAGATCGCCTTGACAGCAGGTTATGAGGACCAGTTGTATTTCTCAGCGCTATTCAAGAAACATACGCATGTTTCGCCGCGTAAGTATCGAAGAAAAACAAACGCCACAAGCATTCCCGCTATTAACAAAAAGCTTTTCGAGAAACCTTCATCGTGAGGGACATTTCTTTCATACTCCACCTGCTGGATTTAGCTTTTACAAAAACAAATGGTTATATTCTGCTTATTTCTGAATAAGGGGGGGGGGGGGGGAAATGAAAGTTTTTACACACAAAATAATTGGTTTTTGTAAAAAGTATTTTTCC
>JBBRUI010000159.1:0-10097 GCA_038247945.1 Bacteroidota bacterium
CTGTCATTCCCGCACGTTGTTAGCGGCCTGCCTGCCGCTGTTACCGAATTACTGAAATAGTACACTGCCGGCAGGCAGGGAATCCAGTCAAAGATTTTCTCACTTCTGGATTCCCGATAAAAGCATTCGGGAATGACAATTCTTGGCGGATAAACATTCGGACACAAATTCATTTTAGTAACTCCTCGAAAGCCGGTATATCAAAATAAGAAACTACCATCAATCAAAGAAAGCTTGCGGAATGAGGATGATATCCCTAACTTTTCGTGTGCTATTCCAATCTCTTTCAGCGGAATCAAATGAAAACTCGGACCATTGTTTTTCTTTTACTTTCGATCATCGTTGAGCCATCCTTTGCGCAAAGCCCGAGCGTTCACAAAGTCGAGCCGCCGAATTGGTGGACGGGTATGAAACACAACCGCATCCAGTTGATGGTCTACGGAGAGAATCTGAATAATGCGAAAGTCCTTTCGCTTTCTCCCGGAATCAAAGTACTTCGGGTTCATCCTCTCGCAAACGCGTCGTACATGTTTATTGATATTGAGATTGCCAGAAAAACGAGAACCGGTGAGCACGAAATAAAAGTGTTTTCTAAAAACGGCAATGCTGTTTTCAAATTCCCGTTGCTCAACCGGCAGCCGCCCAACAACCGCCATCAGGGTTTCGATCCGACGGATGTCATCTATCTGATCACACCCGACCGTTTCGCAAATGGCGATACGACCAACGATAACGTCGCCGGAATGATCGACAGCCTGAAACCTGCTGAGCCGTATGGCCGGCACGGCGGCGACCTGCAGGGAATACTCGGCCAGCTCGACTATTTGCAGGACCTCGGCGTAACGGCACTGTGGCTGAATCCCGTTGTTGAGAACAACACGAACGCGGCAAGCTATCACGGTTATGCCGTTACTGATCTGTACAAGGTTGATGCGCGCTTCGGGACCAACGAACTATTCACCGCGCTCGTCGGCGAATCGCACAAACGAAACCTGAAGCTCATCATGGATCACGTGAACAATCATTTCAGCATCAATCATTCGTGGATTAAAAATCTCCCCACGCCGGACTGGTTAAACGGAACAGTCGAGAACCATCAGAAGGCATATCATTCGAAGTCCGAGCTGCATGATGTGTACAGCGATTCAGTGACGAAACAACGGGCGACGAATTGTTGGTTCAGCGATCATATGCCGGACTTTAACCAATCGAACCCGTTCGTCGCAAACTATCTCATTCAGAACACGCTCTGGTGGATCGAATACAGCGGCATCGACGGAATCCGTGAAGACACATATCCGTACATTGAGCCGGCATTTCGCGAACGTTGGTGTAAAGAAATTATGAATGAGTATCCGCGATTCAACATTGTGGGTGAAGTTTGGATTCAGGATCCGGTGTACCTTGCGCCGTATCAGCGGGGAGCGAGGTTTGCGCGGGGCATTGCGCCGGAACTTCCGGCGATCACCGACTTCGGGCTCTTCGACGCGCTTATGAAAACGTTTGCCGATTCGGGCAAGATCGAGAATGTTTTTAATTGCCTCACAAAAGATTTCCTTTTCCCCGACCCGAACAATCTCGTCACGTTTCTCGACAACCATGACATCCGGCGAATTATGTATAACGTCAATGGCGATGTGGCGCGGTTCAAACTTGCGCTTATGATGCTTCTGACAACGCGTGGAATTCCGCAGATTCTGTACGGAACAGAAATAGGGATGAAAGGCGGACCCGACCACGGCAGGCTGAGGGCGGATTTTCCGGGCGGCTTCCCCGGCGACAAGCGCGACGCGTTTACATCTGCCGGAAGAACTGAACAGGAGAACGACATTTTCAATTTCACCAAACAGCTGCTTCATCTACGCAAGAAGTATACGCCGATGCAGTCCGGCAGGCTGATTCATTTCAAACCGGCCAACGAAGTGTATGTGTATTTCAGAATACTGAAGAACGAACGGCTCATGGTGGTCATCAACCACAACAAAGAGAAACAAAAAGTGAATCTTCTCCCCTACTCACACCAATTACTCAATGTCGTTCGACTGAGAGAACTACTGACAGGAAAGGAATTCGATTTGAGTCAGGAGAGAGAAGTTGAGTTGGAGGGAATGAGCGGAGGAATTTTTGAAATTGTGAAAGAGTCACAATAGATTATCGGGACTATCAATGTCAGATCCAAAACAACTTCGTTCACTCATTCAACTCCTCGAAGATCCTTCGGTACGTCCGGCTATTGTGGATGAGCTTAGGACCTTCGGCAATACACTCGAAGATGAGATCGAACATCAGGGTCTCACACTGACAGCAGAGCAAGCGCGCTTGATACGCCCGTTGCTCGATCAGAAGTATCGGGAGTGGCTGACATCAGTTTGGATGAAGTGGCCCGCGAATAGCAAGACGCAACTTGAAGAAGCGCTCAGCCTCCTTGCAGAATTTCAGCTTGGCCACCTGCACCCTATAACACTGAGAACGTCGCTCGACCGTCTTGCCGATGAATATGACGCCCGCTATACCGCACGCGACGCGCTTGACCTTGCGGAATTTTTGTTTCAGGGATACGGATTGCGCGGCGCCGATCAGGAGGAATACTACGACCCGCTTAACAGCAATCTGGTTCACGTCATCGAAACGCGGCGGGGCATTCCTATCAGTCTGGCGTGCATTTACATTCTTGTCGGTGAGAGATTAGGGTTGAAGATTGAAGGCTGCAATTTCCCCGGCCATTTCCTCGCCGTTGCTTTAACACGCAAAGAAAAAGTTATCGTGGATTGTTTCAACGGCGGCTTGTTCATAGACACCGACTCGCTTGCGAGCATCCACTCCCAGATTACGCGTGAGGACATTCTTCGGATGCAATGCAACGCGCATGTCATCATTGCCCGCGTCCTTCGCAACCTCATAAACGCGTATCAACAGGCCGGCGAAGAAGCCAACGTTGAAACTATGAGCGAACTTCTGGCCCGGCTGGAACCCGGGATTTGAAACCATGTCTCCGTGGGATGAACCGATCGTCGTTGCTGCTCGTGTTGCCTCTGTCCTCCTGTTTGTTTGCCGAAACGCTCCTATAGAATCACTACCGGCACTTTACCGCAGCAATATCATCTTCTTCACTCGTGCAAACGAGTTCGCCCCGCCAATGCTGTTGGCTTCAATTCGGTAGAAGTATACGCCGCTCGCCGCATCAACTCCGGAATTATTCCTTCCATCCCACTGCGACTGATGCACGCCGGCATTTTCAATTCCATCAACAACCGTCTTCACTTCCTGACCCAGAAGGCTGAGGATTTTGATTGTTACTCTGCTTTGCGCCGGAAGATGATACTCGATGGTGGTTGACGGATTGAAGGGATTAGGGTAGTTGGATTTGAGTTCGTACCGCGTTGGAATGACGGTACCTTCTGCAACCTGATTTGAAGGTTGCATTGCAGAGTACACTACATTCGACCAGACCGAGTATTTCCCCTGAGCGTCGCGCACACGTGCATGGAACAGAACAGGGACGGTTCCGTTCGTGTCATACGCAATCGCCCCGTCACTCCAGCGTGCTATTTGTCCTTCGTACACACTTGTCCAGTTTCCGTTGTTGCCAATCCGGCGTTGCAGTTCAGACCAGTGCACATCGGACTCAAGGGGCTGTCCTTCTGTCCACTGACTTCCCCAGGCAAGAGAAATCCATCCGGGCGGCGTTTGCGCAACAGTCGGATCGTTGCCGAGATACCGCCGGGCAGGTGAACCATCAAGCGCGTTGGAGATGGAACGAAGAGTAAGCACGCCATTGAGTTGATATATAATTTCCATTGAGAGGGAAGTCGGCTGATTGCTCCATGTGTTGGTGTTTGGATTGCTGTATGCCGAGAAGACGGGATTCTCTATTCGAAACGATCCGTCAAACTGTTCGCCGAAAGAAAACTGTCCGCATTGCAATGTGCGCGATGGATCCCGGAATGCGCGAAGCCAATTCAATGCGCTTGTGCTATTTGGAATCTGGTCGCGATGCGACAAACCTGCGGGATACGGTGAACCTTTTTCAAACACCGGCAGTGGCTGAGTAGAGCACTGCGTTGTTGTCCCGGGATTTTTCCATCGCCAACTTCCGTCGGATGGTTTCATCTTCAGATTGTCCAGTTCCATGTATGGACCTTGTTGGTGAAGTATCCAGATACCTTTTTCATTCGAGTTCATCGTAAGATCATCAAACACAGAAACCTGTTGATGATTTTCGATGTAGAAATATTCGTAAGGCTCTCCATTTGCAGGATGATATTTGTACGCAACACCGCTTGTTACAAAATCCGAAAGAGGCGTGTCCGTGTCTGGCTGCAACTCGCGTGCGGTTGTCCATCCAAGCCGTTCTCGTTCGTATGCATTCACGCAGGATGCAGCACGCTGATTACTGCAGAGTAATCCCCAATACGCATGCTTGTCGTGCAATGCATCGTTATTGTAAGGATGAGGTCCGCCGAGCAGCCAATGCCCGAGTTCATGAATCATCGTTTGCATCAGCAGCCGCGGCGTATCTGCGTACACGTACTGGCAGGTAACGCCTGAGCCGAGCGGAGTGGGAAGATATTCCGGGAAGCCCATTTCAACGCGCTTGCCATCCAAAATAAAACCTGCGGCGCGACCGAGCGACGCTTCGCCGAGAAATCCGAAAATCCCCGTTCGCCACACCATGATAATCATGTCCACCTGTCCGTCGGGAAGGCGCGCATGCCGGAAATCCGCTTGCTTCGTCCAATTGTCGTAGAGCGAAAAATCCACGAGCGGATCGACTCGCTCTTGCAGAACCTGTCTGTTCGCTCGCCAGTACTCGCCGCCGCGATACTCCTCCTGCGAATGCGGCGTCTCAACCCACACGGCTTCACCAACAAGATGAAGTTGCCCAAGGGACATCTGGCGAAAGTAATTCGTGAGATTGAAAAGCGACGACGAGTGCGTTGACGTGTCTGCGTCAATGAATTGATTCATGAACATCGGCGGCTGATGTGCAGGCCAGAATGGATGCGGTGTTTCGTCATCCGGGAAGCTCGCGAAAACAATGAGAACCCGAAGCACGCCTTTTGCGGTGATGTGAATCCCGCCGGTATCCGTAAACATAACTGTGCTTGACGGAATAAACCTGTTGTCGCACATGACTGCTTTTACAATTGCTTCTTGCGCCGATGCTGCGTTAGTACAAAGCAAGTAAACAAACAGCCACACCATAGGCGCTGCGCTCCGACGTTTCACTCAGACTCCATTCCAAAAAAAAGGCAGGTAACGCGGGTTACCTGCCTTCATAAAACAACACCAGGAAATCCAGTGCGTTGTTACTTCATCATGATCATCTTTTTGACTGCCGTGAAGCTGGCTGTCTGGATACGATACAAATACATGCCGCTGGAAACTTTTGCACCAGACGAATTCGTACCATCCCATGTTGCTTCCATGTTGCCCGAACGAATTGTCTCATCGAGAATCGTCTTTACCAATGAACCGGTCACGTCATACACTCGCAGTGTGACGTGTTGGTCTGTCGGCAACGAGAAACGAATGTTCGTTGTCGGGTTGAACGGGTTCGGATAGTTCTGACCCAATGCAAACTGATCGGCCTTGCCCGGAAGCTCTTTCACGCTTGTCGAAAGTGGAGTCCAGCCAAGCGCTTTGTACAGCAAGCGGGTCGCATACTTCGTGTTGTGAACGCCGTAGCTGCGATCGTACTTCACAAAGTAGTAGTTCCAAATGCCTTGAATAAGATCCGGACGGTTCTTCACCTTCAAGCTGTCTTTTCTCATTGTAACAGGTTCACCAGTCAATGAATCCAACGGCAAACGTGCTTTGAGTTGATCGAGCAATCCGTGAATCTCGGTTTGCACGCCTTCGATTCTTCCGTTGCGATCAAGATCATAGAATGCGCGTACGTCGTTGAAGTCTTCAATTTCTCCGTGGCAACTCTTGCAAACCGTCACTGGCTTGAAGCCGAACGTTGTATCGGTCATGCTGAACGAGTGGTTGGGAAGCGTATTGTTGCTCTTTACTCTACCTTGCATATGGCAGGTTGCGCAACCGCCTTCCAGTCCGGCATGTGTTGCATTTCCCGTGAATGTTGTGTCGCCGTATTGATAACCATTCGAGCCGTACAGCATATCTGCCTGCATGTTGTAATGCGGATAGAAGCGATCGGTCCAACCATAATACGGAGGAGTCGTCGTGATGCGCACGTTCACAGCATAACGTGAAGAATGGCAGTTGCCGCAAATGTGACCCGTGCTGACCTGAAGATTCGCTGGCAAGCGATAACCGTTGCGCAGGGTATCGCCTTTGAGCCTCATAGTGCGGAGGGAAAATGGATTGCTATTGCCATGCGGATCATGGCAAACCTGGCAGCTAATCTGCGTGCCTGCGTCTGTTGCAAGGTTCCATTGTGCCGCAAGTCCGACTGTATCTTTGTTGTGATCCATGTAATACAAGAAGCCTTTACCTGTGTGGCAAGGTTGACAGGTGGAACGTCCACCCAAAGAAGCACCGCCGGAAGGCACCTTGGCGTGTAGCGAGCTATTGTAGTATGTTCCAAGGCTATGACGCCCTGAACCATCATGGCATTGGTTACAAACACCTGCGTTGATGCTCTTGCCGGCCTTCATCTTATCTCCCGTCATCTTATGGTCAGCCAATGGTCCGTGGCACTGTTCGCAACCGATATTTGCCTGCATCTTTTGGCTTGCATTCAACAGATTCCATTTGCTTGTGTCACCGGTTGTAATCCAATAATCGCCATTAAGAAATTCAAGACCTTGGTACCATGTATTGTACCATCCGGTTGTCCCCTTCACTTGGAAGCCAAAATTGTTGTTGGCAGCAAGTGTATCAAATCCGGTGGTGTGGCACTTGATGCAACCGTTCGCATATGCACCTTTTCCACGTTCGACTTCAAGGTAGCCTGTGACTCCGCGTTTGAACATTGTACCGTGAGCTGATGCTGCCCAGCTTGTTTTAATTGCTGCTGCTGTTGGATGGCAGAAGCATCCCGCCTGCGCATCAGTGCCAACGCCGAAATAGGTGCTTGCAAACACCGTATCACTTGCGGATTGAGTTCCGACTGTCGAGCTAACAATGTACTGTCCACCAACATCAGCTTTGAAACTGTTGATGAACTTGCCTGTAGCGCTGTCCAAAACCGCGGTCGATCCCGCTGGCTTTGTGAGAGTCCATGTCGGGGAGCCAGTAGCCCCTGAACCTACCGTATCAACCGAGAAGTAGGATCTGGATGAAATACCAATTGCGCGAAGACCTGGGGAGAGGTTCCAGGCTGAACCGGTAGGCAATTGGTTCATTGACCTTCCGATGGTTTTTACCTTTATCGCCGCCACGCTGTCTGTAAGCCCCGCAACGAGAAGACTCAAGACAAGCAAGGTGCAACAGAAAGAAACAATGCGTTTCATATACAATGAATCCTTTCAGTTTAGTTTAATTAGTGGGTTGTCCGCAGACTGCCGGACGAAGGAAAGAACGGGTAGGAATGATGAGGTGATTTCGCACCTACTCATTATACAACCAATGCTTGTGCCAAACGGAGGCCGATTTTTTTTGGGACAGATTACCGAATAATGATATTTCACCTCTAAAAATGTTGAGCAAAATACAAATAACTTGTCGCAACTGTTGATTACTTCAGCGGTTGCGAAAATCAACAGTTAACAGAATTATGATGTTGTCTCCTAATAATGAGAATCACAATTGCAGAAATGGGAAACGTTGCAGGAGTGAACAACTTCGATGAAGAGTGAGAGCAGAGGGGACGAATAAAAACAGAGACGACTCTGGGAGCCGTCTCTGCAGTGGAGAAGCAGTTTGTTTTTTTCCTTACTTGAGCATTAACATTTTTTTCGTCATGGAGAAGTCTCCAACTTCAAGCCTGTACAGGTACATGCCCGACGCAACAGACTGTCCCCAGCCGTCTTTGCCATTCCATGTCACAGCGTATTTACCTGCGTTAAACTCCCCGCCCATCAGCGTTACAACTTCCTGACCGATTACGTTGTACACAACGAGTTTCACGGTTGAACGCTTCGAGATGTCAACATTGATCTTAGTTGATGGGTTGAAGGGGTTCGGGTAGTTCTGCGACAGTGAATATTCCACAGGAGTTGTTCCCGCAATTTCCTTCACGCCAGTGAATCCCCAAACTTGCCAGTAACGCCATAACGTATCGGCAAGCGCCAGGTCTGTTACTTCGCGCCAATCACTGATGTTCGCATCCGTGCCGACGCCGAACGCGGGAATGATGCCCGACGCGTTGCGATGGCAGCTTGCAGCGCACGTGTTAATCATGCCGAGCGATGGTGTTCCAACCGTTGAGTAGCGTCGAGTCTGGTTTGGCGAGATAACTCCCCAGTTGTGCACCGAAATGTCAAACGCTCGCGCGGTTGTTGCGGTCTGCGTCATGTGGCATTTCGTGCAACGTCCGCCGCCGCCGCTGCTCAACACGTTTGCAGGGTCGTAGATGTTGTGTTTCGTATGGCGATTGACATATCTGCCAATGGAGTCTTTGAACGCGACAGGATTTCTCACCCAAGCTTTTTGCACGGAGACGAACGGACCAAACGTAGCATGGCACGCAAGGCACAACGTGTTGTCTTCATTGCTCACCTTGAATCTGTCGGGTCCAACAGTGAGTGAATCCACAACAAGTTTTCCGTTGGGCGTCGGTCGGTGAGAAACGTGGCAGGTGAAGCAGGTGACTTCCACAAACGGATTGGTGTAGTGTGCTGAGCCAATCATGTCGTGATATTGCTGATGATGCTGACGCGGAACGCTTACGTCAACCCATGTACCTCGTCCGCCCGCTCCGTTGGGAGCGAGACTCGTGTTCAAGAATTGGCTGAGACGTTTCGTGGTATCGGCAGCGTTGAAGTATGTGTTGTTGACTTCGTTCTTATTGTACTCGTGTGTGCCTACTGCGGAAGCATTTCCCGTAAACGAGGTTGCGCGGTTATGGCATTGTCCGCACACTTCCATCTTCGATTGCTTGCTCAAGAGTTTTTTCGGATTCATTTGATGGTTTTGTCCGGCGCCGCCTGTTGATGGACCGTGACATGCTTCGCAGCCAACAGTGATATTGAGGTCGGAACTGTTGTTCGCCCACTTTGCATTCCATGACGTATCGTTTCCTACGATAACTCGTTCCACCTTTCCACCTGTAAGATGGCAGCCCATGCAGTTCTTGTCCCACGACTTCGTCCGAAATGCGTTGTCAATCGGTTTTGGTGTACCGCTCGTCGCAAACCAATTCTGTGGATTGTAGGCGGCCCAACTGCCGGAACTGTTGTCCAAATACTTTGCAAGATTCCACTGGATGGGAAGTATGTAGTAGCTGGTATCTTGCTTCACAAGATAGCGCTGCTTGTATCCCCAGCCGTATGTGTATTCGATCTTGAAGTTCCTTCCACCTGCCCCAATCCGTGCAAAGTAATCGTTGCCGGTTCTGGTGAGATACACTTTTGCATTACCGTAGCTTGCGCCCATAGATACGCTATCGCCGCTCTGAAACTTTTGCCACGTGCGCATCGAGACGGTATCTGGTCGTTGATGAATTTTTGTGTGAAGCGTGTTTTGCCAATTGGGGTATTGAAGACCGCCGATTGCCGCGCTGCTATGGCATGTCTGGCAAGCCTGCGAGCCGGCATAGGTTTGCGCAGAAACGTTGCCATGCACAGAAGCCAGCAAGACTGCAAGCGCAAGAAGTAGTAACATGTGTTTCATAGATGTTCTCCCAAGAAAGAGTAACGATATGGTTAGATGTGAAGCCTGTTGTTATCCGCTCGATGGACGTCGGCGAACGTATTGGGTCAGAGTAACTGTGGAGAGCCAAAGTAATACGCTCAGTTGCAGCCTGCCCGCCTCAATGTAGTAGGAATGCACCCAGTGTGCCAGCCTTGTGACCCGAGAACTTGTTTATTTATTCGACAATGAAGGATTTCCGAACCACGAAATCAATCATTTTCCCATAAGTGCGAAAGGAGACTTCTTATTCCGAGAGATGAGAAAGCCAAATACGTTACATTCGACATCAACTCCCTTCGGTCTGACATTTTGATTTTCACTTTCCTCTCGCTATC
>JBBRUI010000160.1:0-10093 GCA_038247945.1 Bacteroidota bacterium
ACCCGCCAGGTGAATGAAAAGAGTTCCGAAGAGCGCATTCTCGTTATTCTGAAAATTACCGGAACTCGTTTCGCGCCAAAAGCTGAAATGTCAATGAAGATCAACGATATTGATTACGAATCATATAGCGGCACCAAGTCCGGCGACGTGCAGTCGGACGCGCTGACGTTTGTTATCACCGGCACGTTCCCGATTTCCCGCAGCGAGGCGAACGATCTGGGAGAAGGCCTGTCATCTACAGTGAAATCAACTATTGTAGGCGGTGCGACGTCCTTATTGACAAGTACGTTCTCCGAATTCCTGAGAAGCAAAACAGGCTTTATCAATTCCATAGAACTCGGCTATGAAACCGGATCAACCACAAATGTGAAAAGCTTCGAACAGAGAGCCGACATCCGGTTAAGCGGTACTGCATTTAAGGGCTATTGGCGGTATGGGGGAAAAATTCTGGAAGACCCGTTCAGCAATGTAAATTTCAGTATCCTGTATTCGTTCGGAGATATTTTCGATCAGCCGCTTTTGCGTAATTTCATGGTTGAATATGAACGAAAAGTCACCGCTTCGACGTTCTCCCAAACAGAAACACGGAAAATAAACTCCGCCCGGTTCTTCTACAGATTTTCCTTCTGAGAATGCACCGGCGGGCAATAGAAATTTAATCGGACAGGTACTTCTATCAAACATCTCAAAAAGAAACTCCTCGGCTTTCTCTCGGCAGATCCGGACAAGGCATTTGCCCTGAAAGATCTCTCCAAACATTTGAAGATCAAGGGAAAGGAAGAGTACAACGACCTCCGGTCTTTGATTGATGAGCTCGATCGTAAAGGAATCATAAGCTCGGATGAGCGCGGCCGCATACAATATGTTGTGCAGAAGGAAGCGCCGCCTGTTTCCGCCAAGACCAAAATTGCGTCGAACAGAATTGTAGGCACGTTGAGCACGAACCGCCGCGGATTTGGATTCGTAAAAGTGGAAGGCATGGATGAGGATGTGTTCATTCCTGAAAAATTCATGGGGACTGCGCTGCACGGCGATACTGTTGCCATTGCGTTGTTTGCCCGCCCGATCCGCAAGGGCAGGAAAGAAGATGATAAACTTGAAGGAGAAGTTGTCGAGGTTGTCGAACGCAAAACAACAACAGTAGTCGGCAGACTGGAAGAAAGCCGGAATTTTTTCTTCGTCGTCCCGGACGACCAACGGTTCTCCCGCGACATCTACATTTCAAAAGACGATGCGAAGCAGGCGAAGAACGGCGACAAGGTGGTTGTGAATCTGCTTCCGTGGGAGAATCCTGCAAAGAATCCTGAGGGACTGATCGTCGAAGTCCTGGGCCCCGCTTCCGATGTGCGTGTTGGAGTGATGGGCGTGGCGCGAAGCTTTGGTTTGCCGATGAGTTTTCCGGCAGAGGTGGAAAAGGAATCCAATACGTTCAGCGAAATAATATCGCCCGAGGAACTTCGTACGCGTTTGGATTTACGCAACACAACCTGCGTGACGATCGATCCGTATGATGCAAAAGATTTCGACGATGCGGTTTCATTCGAGCCGATGGGGAACGGGAATTTCCGTTTGGGCGTACACATTGCGGACGTGAGCCACTTTGTTCGCGAGGGAAGCGCGCTTGATGCCGAAGCGTTTGATCGCGGAACCAGCGTGTATATGGTCAACGAAGTGATTCCCATGTTGCCGGAACGCCTCTCGAACAATTTGTGCAGCCTCCGTCCGGATGTTGACCGGCTGACGTACAGCGTTATGATGGAAGTCTCCGCAGACGGAAAGGTGGAGGACTACACAATACGGAAGAGTGTCATTCACAGCGCCCGGCGCTTCACGTACGAAGAAGTGCAGAAAATTATCGAAGACGGTAAAGGCGAATTGTCGGATCTGCTTCTTCCGCTGCATACATTCACCCAGGTTCTTACAAAGCAACGACGCAAAAAAGGCAGCATCGACTTTGATACCGGCGAAGCCAAATTTACGTTTGATGCTGAGGGATTTCCATCTGCCATTATCAATAAAGTCCGGTTGGATTCTCACAGGCTGATTGAAGAGTGCATGCTGCTTGCGAACAAACTGGTCGCGCAACATATCGGCAAGGTGAAGAATGAAAGTCACGCAAAGCCGTTTATCTATCGCGTGCACGACGCTCCGGATCCTTCGCGGCTGGAGGACCTCGCTAACTTTGTGAAGCAGTTTGGATACTCATTCGATGCGAAGAATGGCTCGTCCATTGAGTTGCAGAAACTGCTGGACAAGGTGAAAGGATCTGAGGTCGAGTTTGTGATCAACCAGGTCACATTGCGCTCTATGGCGAAAGCGGTGTATTCCGAAAAGAACATCGGGCACTTCGGACTTGCATTCAAACACTACACGCACTTTACATCGCCCATCCGGCGATATCCTGATCTCATCGTCCACCGGCTGTTGCATGAATACGAGCATGATGTTTCAGCGCAGCGGCGTACGGAACTTGCAAAACGGATTCCCGCCATTGCTCAGCACTCCTCGGACCGGGAAAAGGTTGCAACCGAAGCGGAGCGCGAATCGGTGAAAGTAATGCAGGTGGAGTACATGAAACGGCATGTCGGGGATGAAATGAACGGCGTGATAGCCGGCGTGACAAATTTCGGCATGTTTGTGGAGATAAATGAACTGCTGGTGGAAGGTTTGATCCGCATTCGTGATTTATCAGACGATTATTACCTGTTTGACGAGAAGCGCTACCAATTGAAAGGTCGCTCGCGGGGAAAAGTGTATAGACTTGGCGACAAGGTGCGCGTTCAAGTAGTCTCCGTTAACCCTGAGAACCGCGAAATTGATTTCAAGATCATACAATAAGTATGGCAATTGCTTTGTTGGATAGTACTCAACCCAGTCGCAAGCAACAGAATACTTACAACTTCATAGGATAGTCTCGTTGCATTTTCTACCCGACTTTGTTAGTATTTTACACGACACATTCACGTTCTTTTCACGAGTGAGGAAAGTATGAAGGCGAGACGTTTTTTGCTGGGCGTAATAATGCTAGTCGGCTTGACGCCTGCCCTTATGTTTGCCCAGGACGCCGCGTTCGGCAAGAATAAAGTGCAGTATACCAAATTCAACTGGTTCTATATCCAGACTGACCACTTCGATATTTATTTTTCCGATGGCGGCGAACGGTTGGCCGAATTTACCGCCTCTGCTGCCGAAACTGCGTACGCTTCCATCAGCAAATCGTTTCGTTATCAACTCGTCAATCGGGTTCCTATCATCGTGGCAAACTCGCACAACGATTTCCAGCAGAGCAATGTAATCAACGAGTATCTCGAGGAAGGAATCGGAGGAGTGACGGAGTTGTTCAAGAACCGCGTTCTGCTGCCGTTCGAGGGAAACTATAAAATGTTCCGCCACGTCATCCACCATGAATTGGTGCACGCCGTGGTGAACGATATGTTCTACGGCGGTTCGGTACAATCCATCATCGCCAACAATATTACACTTCAACTTCCGCTGTGGTTCAACGAAGGCATCGCCGAATATGAAGCCCAGAAATGGGAAACTGATTCCGACATGTTTCTGCGCGACGCTACCGTTCACGAATATCTTCCTTCCATCAACAGGTTGTACGGCTATTTTGCCTATCGCGGCGGTCAATCGCTCTGGTGGTACATTGCCAATAAATACGGCCAGCAAAAAATCGGCGACATTCTTAATCGTATCAAGAGCACGCGCAATGTGGAAGCGGGCTTTCGCGGAGCGCTGGGCCTCGGGTTTGAAGAACTGAATGAACGCTGGCAAAAAGAGATGAAGGTGATTTACTGGCCCGATATTGCCAAGCGCGAAGAACCTGCGGATTACGCACGCCGGTTGACCGAGCATAAGAAAGATGGAAATTTCTACAACACGAGTCCGGCATTATCACCGCAGGGCGACAAGCTCGCATTCATTTCCGACCGCAGCGATTATCTCGACGTCTTTACGATGAGCACGATCGATGGAAAGATCCAGGATAAAGTTGTTGACGGACAGACGACGAGCGATTTCGAAGAGTTGAAACTTCTGACGCCTCGCCTGACATGGGCACCCGACGGAAAGAGAATCGCGCTCGCGGCTAAGGCCGGCGAACAGGATGCAATCCTGATTGTCGATACCGAAAACGGCGACCGCGAAAAACTGACGTTCGATCTGAACGCAATCTATTCCGTTGACTGGTCGGTGCAAGGGGACAAGCTTGCCTTCGTCGGAAACAAACTGCATCAGTCGGATATCTACGTGTACGATATGGTGAGCAAGAAATTAACAAACCTGACGGAGGATATATTCAGCGATTCGGATCCGGCATGGTCAGCGGATGGCAAGACGGTGTTCTTTGCTTCCGACCGCGGCGCGAATCTTCGCGGCAAAACTGCAGACATGACCACGTATGATTACTCGCATCGGGATTTATACCGCGTAAATATTGAAACCGCTGCTATCGACCGAGTATTGGATTGGAAGAATAGTGATGAAGGTTCTGTCGTAGCATCACCGGACGGAAAGAAAATTCTATTCGTCTCCGACAAGAATGGGATCAACAATATTTATGAGTTGAACGTGGAAACCGGCTCTGCGCGCCCGATTACCAACTCGCTCAGCGGTGTGTACCAGCTTTCGCTCTCACGCGATGGATCGAAGCTCGCATTCGCCTCGCTCAATTACGCCGGGTTTGATTTGTTCCTTATGCGCAACCCGTTTGAGCGCGATCTGAAGGTCGGCGAGCTGGAGTTCACAGAGTTTTTCAAGACCAAATTCTCGTCTCCTGGTGTTGGGAAGAAAGACACGACAGAGATTGCGCAGCAATCGGCAAAGTCAGATACGACAAGTCTCTACGGTGACGACATACAAATCGATTTCAGCAGCTTTGCGTCTGACGCTGCGCGTTCCGAAAATGTCCCGTCCGATTCGATCATCTCGAAGATGCCGAAGATCGCGGGCAACCTGGATAGGGAGGGCAAGTATAAAGTCAACAAGTACAAGCTCAACTTTTCGCCGGATATCATCTACGGCAACGCCGGCTACAATACATTTTATGGCGTGACCGGCTCGACGATTATGGCGTTCAGCGATTTGCTGGGCAACCATCAGATTGTGTTCGTTACAAACTTACTGCTCGATCTCAAGAACAGCGACTACGCATTGCAGTACCTCTATCTGCCGGGCCGTATTGATTATGGATTCACTGCTTTTCACAGCGCCCGTTTTGTAATTGTGAATGACCGGTTCCAGGGCAGCCTGTATCGTTTCCGGACATACGGTGCCGGGTTGAATGCTCAATATCCGATCGACAAGTTCAATCGTTTGGACTTCGGAGTGAGTTGGTTTAATATCTCCCGGGAAAATCTTGATCATGTCGAAGACCCGACGCAGAAGCGCAGTGTTGTTGTTCCGTCGATTGGTTATACGCACGACACATCGCTCTGGGGTTTTACCGGTCCGGTCAACGGTTCGCGGTACAGCATAAACGTCTTCGGAACGCCCAAGCTGGGAACCGCGGGCCTGAGCTTTGTAAACGTTACGGGAGATTATAGAACGTATCTGCGGTTAGGCCGGCAGTACACCATTGCTTTGCGTCTGGCAGGCGGTGGAAGTTTTGGAAGGAATCCGCAAAAGTTCATTATCGGAGGAGTCGACAGTTGGATCAACCGCGAGTTTGAAGGCGGGTACATTCCGCTCGAAAATGCGGAGGATTATATTTTCCTTCAGACAGGGTTGCCTTTGCGCGGGTACAACTATAATGCAGCCATCGGGTCGCGCTATGGTTTATTTAACTTTGAATTCCGTTATCCGTTGTTTGCGTTTCTCCAGGCGGGACCGTTGCCGATCGGGTTGCAAAGCATCAACGGCGCCATGTTCTTCGACATGGGCAGTGCGTGGAATAGCGAGAAGCAATTCAGAGCTTTCACTACGAATGCTGCCGGCAAGACAGTGACGAGAGATTTGTTAATGGGTATGGGAACCGGAGCCAGAATTTACTTCCTCGGCTTCTTCGTAAAACTGGATGTTGCGTGGGCGTGGTACTGGAGCGGATTCTCACAGCCGAAATATTATTTGTCGCTTGGCGCAGATTTCTAAGAGAGCTTGCACCACGAAGTCAAACAAAAGGTTTACAAGACTCTATGGGGAAAAAAAAGATGCCCCCTTTTCGCGATAGCGGGAGGGGGCTTTGTGTTGAAATAGACTTTTCTTACTTCATGAGCACAAGCTTGTTGATCTTTGATAATTTCACGTTACCTCCGACATCAGTTGCCATGAACCGTGTGAAGTAAACTCCGCTGGCTACATCCTTGGCATTCCAATTAGTAGAATGGTAACCCGCTTCTTTTGTTCCATTCACCAGTTCAATCACTTTTCTTCCCAATACGTCATACACTACCAACGAGACATTTGCCGGTTCAGGCAAATCATAGTTTAGTGTTGTTGATGGGTTGAAGGGATTTGGGAAGTTCGGATGCAATGTATATGTGCTTGGCAGTTGTGTCTCTACAAAGTCTCCCGCATTGAATGATCCATTGCCATTTGATGTTGAGTCCTCGTAGATGACGAATGACGTCCACCGAATATTTGAACCGCTTAAAATTTTTGATTGTACAGTGAACCTGATATCGCGACCCGCAAATGGAGCAAGGTTCAATGTAACAGTCTTGTTCCTTCCGTTTCTTCTTGTATTCGTGAGCGTGTCCATGTGGATTGTTGCAAGAAGCGCCCCCGTGTTTGCATCGAACGCCTGAAGGCTGAGTTGCAATTTCCCATTACTTCCGGCTGCGGCAGAATCAACAAGGCGGGACTTCACGCGAAGCTCGATATTCAATGTCGTGTTTAATGGAATCCGTACGGAGTCCAAGGATAAGAATTCTCTCGCATCAGATTCAGAACGAATTGCGAGACTATCTGCAAAACGTGTTAGTGCCAGCCTCCGTGTGTTACCTTGACCGTTCAACGTTAGCTTCTTCACGCGTACAGTGTGAAGAACTTCTCCAATGCGGATGTCGAGGCTCTTTGTTCGGAGGGACCCATTCGTGACACTACCGCCTGTTGGGTCGTCCGTACCGGCGTCCCCATATACTCCTGAGTTTGTTGTTGCAATCGTGTAAGGACTTGAAGAACCACTTGCATACAGAATGCGCAACTTGCTTTCAAAAGTGTTATCATAACCGAGCGTTGGGTTCGAGCCTTGTTGAGAAATCGCGCTGCTGCCGCTCCACCAATTATTGATGAAACGTGAAATGAAAATGTTCTGGCTTTCATTCTGCCATGTCATGTAGAGGTTTGAACCGGAAGGGGCTCTTGTTATTGATGGATTGAGATAATCGTCCTCTTTGGGGACAAACTGAGTGAATGTACCCCACCCTGTTGTTTCCTTCCGGCGTTGCAATATGACGTAGCGCGTCGAGTAATCAAATTCAAACGCTTGCCATGCAACAACAGGACGATAGGAACTCGACATGTCGAATGTCAACGAAGGAAAATCATTAAGGGCGTATCCGTCTAATGGTGAAATCCACTCGATGTCGCCAAAGTTCATGCCCTGTTCATTAAAATCGTATGTAAGAGTTTGATAACAAATCCATCCCTGCTGTGACCATGCCAAACCAATTATTCCATTCGGTGCGTTCATGTACGGATATTCTGCCGTTGAAGGGTGTTGCGAATATGAGTTCGTACCTGGAATGAGTGTCGTGAAAGATGTGTTGCCAGCTAGGTCATTGACCCAAATGTTTAGGCCATTATTATAAGGGTCGAAGTCTGATTGACGTTTCCAAACAACGGTCTCAATATTTTGCTCGATTGTCAAGTTCGGCGTCGTATCGTAGACCAGGTTTTCTGGATTTATCACTTCTTGTGTTGACCAAGTCATATTCGATGCCTCTAACCGGCGAATAAGTATTTGCCCGCCATTGCTTTCCCAGACAACGCCAAGCAGCGTTCCTGTAAAGTTCGCGTTTTTGTTAATAGCTAACGAGGCGTGACGATTGTTGCCCCCGCCATCGCTGATACGAAATTCCGCACCCCATGTGCCGCCATCAACAGAAGTTGTGTACCAAATCTCTCCGCCGGATTCATAAATCATATGATGCTTGCCGTTGAGGTAGCAGATCTTGCGCTGGTTGTTCGTGGCGGTTGCAATTTGCGATGATGACGCCAAACGTTGTTTGAATATTGCTCGAATGTTTGAATGGTCTCCAGGAACAAAGTCTCGTGGATTCTGCGATGAACCATCACTCCAATTTATAAAAAACCAATTGTTGTTGGGGGCAATAGCCTCCACGTGAATCGGCGCTGACACATTCTCAGTGAATGTTCCACTCCAAGTTGAGACAGGGTTTCCGTAATTGACGCGGTATGTTCCGCCATCGACACCTTCAACTGATCTGCCGGTCGCCAAGGTGATGTTAAATTCTTTGTTGAATTTTGCTTTGTACGTATGGTTTCCCGTTACAGTTGTTGACCAAGATGGCAATGAATATGTGCCAGCAACCGAACCATTTGTGGCAATTTTCTGCCATTGATTAAAATGCTGCACATACCCGCCAAAGGTTTGATTGACGCTCGTAACTGCTACGGTGAAGGGTTCATTAAGGAGACCCATAAAACTTACGCCAGACGGATAGCTTGAAGTTCCTAACAGCCCAGGAGGTTGGACATTTACTTGTCCACCTTCAAAACTATTCTTGACAACAATATTGTTTATCAATCCTGCTTCGACCGCGAACCAATGTAGTAATCCTGCAATAGCCCGGATGCTGTAAACATAAGTAGTGTTTGTAGTGTTTAGGTTACCAGCATTGTTAGGAAAAAAATCATTTTGGTTTGTAATGGGAGGACCCATTGTTGATTTCAGCTGAACAAACTCTGAATAAGAATCGTTGCCGTCCGATGTGTTATAGATATTGTTCCCCGGATGCCATCGTGGCCCATAGGTCGGAGTTTCATCTGTGCAAAGGCTTCCAAAATGGTCTGCAAGTTGATTGGTGGTGTAGAACAGGTATCGGAGTGAATTCGCTTTCCCAACAACGTTCATGAATCCCCCTTGTGTTAGAGCATCTTGCCAATTTTTACTATAAGCACGCGGTGTAAAAATGATTGAATTACAATAACTTCCTGTTTGAGAGCCACCCATATCCAGCTCATGGAAGTCTCCGTCTCTAAGTTCTATTGGGCCTTATGCTACTGTAGCACGGGTGGATATCGTTAAGAGCGTGTGCAGGCACACTCATATCTCCCAAAAGGTGCGCAACCCGCCCAAGAGCTTCCCAGATGATATCATCTTTTAGGGGTGCACCGATATGAACTGCAATTGGAAGACGATAATCTGTTGCGCTTGTGACCCACGAACCGTCTATTGCAACATAGCCAACTATCCGGGCAGTCCCCGTTCTATAGAAATCCACAAGGGAATTATATTCTATTCCAATAGCAGACGTCGTCTCATACAAGTTTGGGATAGTATAATTCCCACCGTTAGGATTTGGAAAAGACCATTGCTGTGGTTGATCGGTTTGATAGTATACGTGCCACATACCATAAGTTGCTGGCCATAATAAGCGCAGAGCTTTTTGATAGGCATTGCCGATTCCTTCACAGCCATCATCAGGTACATTAATCGTGGAATTGTCTCCAGCATCAGCATTCCAAAAATGGGTTGAAGAAGGGTCCCATCCGCACGGCACCGGGTTTTGTAATGTAGGTCTTTCATGTCCCCAAACGACATCTTCCAAGTCTTCACGCCAAGCTCCGCCCACGATACTTCGTGTCCTCCAACGGAGCGAACCGGGGCCCTCAACATTTAATCCAATAAACTGAGACATCACTGGTATGTCTCTGCCAATTTGATTGCTAAGGAGCAAATATGCTTGCTTAACTTGATATTGGTGAACCCATTCCTTGTGGGCATAGCCAACACAAGGAACAAATATCAAAACCACAAATATGTTTGATCTTCCCCCCACAATCGGGACACGAAGTTAGATTGTGAATGCATGTTGTGGTTGTTGATATACGTGTTCAAACTCCACCGGGGTCATGTAGCCAAGACTCGAGTGCAGGCGTTGACGGTTGTACCACACCTCGATGA
>JBBRUI010000161.1:0-10089 GCA_038247945.1 Bacteroidota bacterium
CGTGTCGTGGCGCGTAAGCAGGCTCGAATTCTTGCCGATGATCAGTCCAAGAATTCCTGCAATGACGATGCCGCTGACAAAGAGTAAACCCGTCCGAAGGTTTCGCCAGCGAGTGCCGCCGGTCGCTGATGTGTTAACGTTTGCCATGAAGTTATTAGTCTGTTTAGTCTATGTAGTCGTGAGTCTTGAGAATATCCCTATCAGGTTGCTGAAAAACCAGTCGTAACAGTCATTGCGAGCGAAGCGAAGCAATCTCAACATCGAACCCGTGGAGAAAAGAGAGATTGCTTTGGCAGAAAGCGCCTCGCAATGACCAGCAAAAGAGTTTTTCATCATCCTGCTAGAGTTCTTCCGGATCAGCGAGGAATGATTGTACGAACGGATGGTCGCTTTCCTTCATCTTTTCCGGCGTGTCGTTAAAAATCAATTTGCCCTGGTATAAGACAACGACGACATCCGCAACAGCAAATACGTCGCTGATAATGTGCGTTACCATGACCGCACCCAAACCCTTTTCCATATTCAACTGTTTGATGAACTCCAGAATTTTTTTTGAGCTTACGGGATCGAGACCCGCGGTTGGTTCATCAAACAAAATCATCTTCGGCTCGAAGATAAGCGCTCTTCCGATTGCAACGCGTTTCCTCATTCCACCGGAGAGACTGTCGGGCAACTGGGCGCCATGTGCCTCAAGTCCCGCAAATTTCAACTGTTCCTGCACCCGGTGCGCAACATCATCCTCGGGCAAATTCAAATTCTCCCGAAGAAAGAACCCCATATTTTCGCTGACGGTCATCGAATCAAACAACGCATTTCCTTGAAAAACAATCCCCATTTTTCTTCTGATAGGAAATAATTGTTCCTCGGAAAACCTGCTGATGTCCACCCCTTCCACCAACACCTGGCCGAATGTCGGCTGGATGAGTCCGAGCATCAGCTTGACAATCGTGCTTTTGCCTGAACCCGAAGGTCCAAGAATCGCTGTAATCTTTCCGTCGGGAATTTGCATCGAGATTCCCTGAAGAATCTTTCGCCCGGAAAAGTATAGATGAATGTCTTTGAGTTCAATCATCCTAAAACCCTGAGCACAGCGAGGGGTCTCCTCGCTTGATGATAGTGGCGATTCTCAGGTTTCATGTATTAGATATCTACTCCTTTATTAGACAGCAGACCCTTCGCGGAAAAACGCTCAAGGTTGAAAATTCTAAAAATTCATATTCTCCAAAACCAACTTGGAGATGTAAAAGTTCGCTACGAGAACGAGGCCGGAGGAAACAACAATGCCTTTGATCGTGGAACGTCCAACGCCGACCGTACCCCCTTGTGCTGAAAACCCGTTGAAGCAACTGACCAGTGTTATGATCAGGGCGAACGCGAACGGCTTCACTGCCCCGACAACAAAATCCTTTACAATGAGTTGATTGAGGGCTGAGTTCCAATAAAATCCCGGATCAATATGATGGTACGACTGCGCGACAAGTCCACCGCCAACGAGGCCTACGAAATCGCTTAATGCCGTAAGAGGAAAGAACATGATGAGTGCAGCGATTAACCTTGGCATAACAAGCCGCGCAATCGGGTCGGTGCCGAATGCCCGCAACGCATCAATCTGTTCCGAGATTTGCATTGCGCCGAGTTCTGCGCCATTGCGGGCGCCTACACGTGCGGAAAGCATTAAGCCGGTAACGATCGGCCCCATCTCGCGGATAACCGAAAGCGCGGTTGTTCTGCCGGTAAGCAGCTTCGCTCCGAAGCCTTCGAGTTGATTTCCCACTTCAACCGTGAGCAGACACCCGATGGCGAGCGAACTAACAACGACAATCGGAATCGACTCCGTGCCGCTGATATACATCTGGTTGAAGATCTCACTCCGGTAGCGGCCGATGTATTTGAAATTCCTGAACGTTCGCATGCAAAACCAGAAGAACTCCTGCATGGTAAGCATGAAGTCCTTGAGGCGTTCGTTCAGGTGGTCGGCATAGTCGCCGGTAACATTCCAAATTCTATATGATAGCGCGGGTTTTTCTGAATGATCCATAATCTCAAGATACGTAAAAGGGTGATAAAGATGAACGCCTTATTCTTTAGGTTGCCGGTTCTTTCCTTTCTTCATTCGACCCTGAACGACAATGCCGATCAGCGCCAACACGACCAGTGCAGCGAGATGTGTCGATGCAGAAAGGCTTAACCCTTCTGTAATAAGATACGCTCCCGTTAACGATGATAGAACAATCAATGCCCATTCAAAAAGAACCGAGAGCAGCAGCGCACCAAGCAATCCCCCAACAACAAATGGAAGCCACCACGGCAAGGAATTCAGCGCTGCAAAGTCCTCCCATAAACTGAAGAACAGGAAACCTCCCGCAAGAAACCCAGCAACCCGCAACGCTATCTTCTGAAGAAATACTCCCACCACCGCTGCAACCAAACCGACTCCAACAGCGATATAGAAAATCAACGAGTCGTGGTGGGGGAAATAGCGGGGAACGAGCGTCATCACTGCAATGAAGATAGCTGCGCCGATGAACAACCAGAATAATTTTCTTCCGAAGAACAGAAGGAGAACTCCGAGTATCATTGGGAAGAGAGAAAAGAAATCCAGCGTCGGGATCATGGGAGAATCATTTCGGGACGGTGTGAGATTTCTTCGGCGAGCTTTTCGGTTTGCACGGGGTAGCCGCTTCCTTCAGCATTGCCTCAACCGTGCAGGGCGGCAAATCGCCGATCTCCTTGAAACGAATGCAACTCTTTCCGACATCAAGATGTTCCAGTTCTTTCTCGTACGCCTTTACAATGTCAACATCGCAGATGTACAGCGACATGTAATTCTTCTGCGAGTTGAACGATGCAATGGGATGATCACCGACTGCGTAGGTTGGCATACCGTATTGAAGACTCTCCTCAACTTTTGGCGCCATCTTCAAAATCATTTTCCTGATCTTTGATAGCGGCGTTGCACGGTCACCATCAATCTTCGTAAACCATTCGTCGACAGTTTTGGCTTTTGTAATCATGAGCGCGTTATTTGGCGGACTTGTAGTATTGCATTGCTTCGGGTAAGTCTTTTTTTATTTGAGCAATACGCGTGTCGTCTGCCGGATGCGTGCTCATGAATTCCGGTGGAGCCGACCCTCCCTTATTTGCTGCCATCCGCTCCCAAAACGCAACCGCTTCGGTCGGATTATACCCGGCCATTGCCATAAAGATCAGGCCGAGATGGTCGGCTTCGGATTCCTGCGTTCTGCTGAACGGAAGCAGCACGCCGAATTGCGCGCCGAGACCGAATGCTGTCATCCATAATTGCTGAGTCTGTTGTGGCTTGTTCGAAAGAGCTTCCTGCAAGGCCATGCCTCCCAGGTTCGCAAGCAAACCCTGACTCATGCGTTCGTTGCCATGTTCTGCAACCGCGTGTGCTATTTCATGTCCCATCACCACGGCAAGCCCTGTTTCCGTTTTCGTGACGGGAAGAATTCCCGAATACACAACCACTTTCCCGCCCGGCATACACCATGCATTCACATCCTTGGCTTCAATGAGATTGAATTCCCATTTATATCCATCAAGCTGATCGCTCATGTTGTGATCCGAAAAATACCGCTCAACCGCGCCCTGAACGCGCTTGCCAATACGCTTCACCATCGCTGTTGCCGGTTGGTCGGTGCTGAGTTTGTTCTCCTTCAAAAACTGATCGTACTGCTGAAAACTTGTGCTCATGATCTCCGCAGAAGGAACAAGACTCAGTTGCCTGCGGCCCGTGATCGGAACGGTGCTGCAACTCATGAAAACAAACGAAAGAACGGTGAGCATGAAAATTGGACGGCCGGAATGCGTAGAGGGGTTCATAACTCTTCTCCATTGATTGTAGAATAAGACTGTAATTTCGCTTGCGCGGTAACGCTCCCATCCCTTTAACACAATTTTACACACATTCGTTACACCTCTTACATCCTAAAGTCAAACACATCGGCCTGCGCAATCCCGAAAAAATCTTCTGTTTGCATAATGATGGAATCAGTCAACAGGCCGGCGTTGAATGCAATTTGTTTGTTTTCTTTGACAGACGTGTCAACGTACACGTCAAACGGCAACACCGGCTTCCCAAATGGCGGAACGGAGCCGGGGACGAGCCCCGTGAGTTCCTGCAGTTCTTCCGTGTTGGCAAAGCGAAGCTTCTTTGCATTGAAATGCTTTTTGATTTTTTGAGAATCGATCTTCTTCGAGGCACTGATGACAAACAGCATAAAGGTGTTATCCACTTTCATGAGGATAGCCTTGCCCCCGATGGAGATATCTTCACCTCTCGCCTTTGCAGATTCTTCGGAAGTCCGTGTCGGCTCATGATGAACTTCACGATACAGAACGCCGTTAGAATCCAAAAAGGACTTCAGGCGTGAGTATGTGGATGACTCTTCCATCATGGAGAATTAATTTGTATGGTAGATGGTAAAGCTTTTTGCGGTTGCTTTATGGCACGAAACAATCTCAACACGCCGTAGCTGAATTTTCCGCCGAGCAGTTCATACACGCCTGTAAGATTGCTGAACCCAAGCTTCGCAAATGCGGCAGCGATTTCTTCATGAACATCAGACGGGATAATCTGATTTATCTGCAGCTCTTCACCGGCGTTTACCGCCGCCAGCAGATGACTCTCAATGGTGCTTGTCGCGAGCGTTCGAAGCCGAGCGATCTCTTCTATCGATTTGCCGGAATAAAAAAGCTTCAGCGATTCCTTCGTTGTTTCGTTCAGGCGTTTTGGTTTTGGTGTTGATGGTGACTGCGACGGCTCATTGCTGAACTTCCTTCGCGGATTCGTCTGCAGGTAGCGCTCAATCTCCGACATGAACAGTCCGCCGAATTCATTCAGTTTCTTTTCTCCCACCCCGCTGATACGAACGAACTCATCCGGTTTCGTGGGATAATTTCTCGCCATCTGCCGCAAGGAAACATCGGAGAAGACGATGTACGCAGCCACGTTTCGTTCATCAGCAAGACGTTTGCGAAGCTCGCGCAGCCGCTCAAACAATTGCTCATCGCACGCAATTTCTCCGACACCATGTTTCATCGGCTCGGCAACAACCTGCGGCTTGGAGAGATGAACCGCAACGCGCTCCTTCACAACGCGCAGCCCTTCGTCCGTCAGTTCAAGCACATTAAACTTCTCATGGTTCTGTTGAACGTAACGCAACCGGATTAGCTGTCGCCCGACGGAGAGCCATTCAGTGCGGCTCATTTCCTTCCCGATTCCGTACGTGGAAAGTTGGTTATGATTCCACTTCCTGACTTTCTCCGTGTCCGCTCCGGTCAGAACTTCTACCACATGATTCAATCCTACATTGAACCCGCTCATATCTTTTATGCGATAGACGCACGAAAGAAATTTTTGCGCGACAACCGTCGCGTCATACATTTCTCTTGGGGCAAGACAGTTGTCGCAGCCGTTGCAATTGGGTTCAGCGTATCGCTCGCCGAAATATTCCAGCAACAACGCACGCCGACATTCAGCCCGTTCGGCGTAGTGGACCATTTCTTCCAACTGCGCTTTTGCAATACGCTGTTCTTGCGGATCTGTCTTTTCTTCGATAAAGAAAAGCTGCTTCATCATGTCGCCTGCACTGAAGAGCAACACACACTCCGCAGGCAAACCATCCCGCCCGGCACGCCCTGTTTCCTGATAGTACCCTTCGATGTTTTTCGGTAAATCGTAATGCAAAACGAAACGGACGTTCGGTTTGTTGATGCCCATTCCGAACGCAATCGTTGCGCAGATAACGCGGACGTCGTCGCGCAAGAACAATTCCTGGTTACGCGTCCGTTCAACAGCCTCAAGGCCGGCGTGGTACGGCGCAGCAGAGATGCCATCCTCCCTCAGCTGACCTGCAACAGACTCGCACGTTTTTCTACTCTGACAATAGATGATTCCGCTTTCATTCGGACGGGCGCGAACAAATGCCAGAACCTGGGAGTATGGATCTGATTTCGGCATGACTTTGTAATTCAAGTTTGGGCGATTGAAGCTGGCGACGTAGCAACGCGGGTTGCGAAGCTGTAAGTGCTTCACGATGTCTTCACGAACCCGGGTCGTTGCCGTAGCGGTTAGCGCCATGATGGGAACTTCCGGTAAATGTTTGCGAAGCTCAACAAGCTGCCGATACTCCGGCCGGAAGTCGTGGCCCCACTCGCTCACGCAGTGCGCCTCATCGATGGCAATCAGGTTAATGTTCCAGTTCTTAATCTCATTAAGGAAAGCCGGCATCAACGCCCGCTCCGGCGCAACGTACAAGAGTCGGTACGCGCCTTCATGTAACTCGCGGGTACGTTTTCTGGATTCGCCCGCAGCGAGAGAAGAATTAAGCAACGTTGCCGCAACCCCACCGGCCTGCATTGCGTCCACCTGATCCTTCATCAACGAAATAAGCGGCGAGATGACCAACGTGAGTCCCGGACGAACCAGCGAAGGAAGTTGAAAGCAGAGTGACTTACCGCCGCCGGTTGGCAACAGGGCAAACACATCCTTGCCGGCAAGCACATCGTCAATGATTTCTTTTTGCAGCGGACGAAATGATGTGAATCCGAAGTATTGTTTGAGAAGAGGCAACAACTCTTGTTGGTGGGGATTCATGGGCGAACTTCAAAACTTTCTTAACAACCAGTAGCCCGGCTTTCTCTTGTGATGGCTGACCGCGTAGATTTTTATGGATTCCTGTTCAACGCGATAGATTACAGCATACCAAGCACGGGACTCTTCGAGTTCGACGTACACTTCCGGGTGAACTTCAACGTTGAGCACGGGCGTTTGCTCTTAACTTCTCAAGAATTTGTTCCCACGGAACACATTGAACTTTGCCCGATTCAACTTCATCAATGCGGCGATTGATTTCTGCCTGCCAAGCTTTCTCCACCTCTTCATCAGGCAGTTCGTCCAAACTCGAAATCAACTCCTCAGCAATCTGTGCGCGCTCTGATGATGACAGATTCATTGCTTCCGTAATAATTCTCTTCGCTGTTGAACTCATAATTCCTCCAAAGCAAACATATCACATTTCACACACGACTCAGAAAATTTTCCAAAACAAAAATCTTTCGCATACGAAAATGCAGGGGGCTCTCCACGAGCGCGATTGCACGTAGACTGTCCATACCGGCAACAAACCACGGGTCCTTGCATGAAGGCACTTCCCAAAGCCAGTTCGGAATCGGGATGCCTAACTCGGAACACAATTGTGAAGCCGTAGAGGCAAGCAGAGCATCCATTTTTTCATCACCTAATTCGAATGGCTCTTTGATAGCCTCTGGATTCTTGTAGTAACGGTAGTCATCCACGAAATCCATCAGGTGGATAATCCAATGCTTCGGGTCAGAGACAATGTGTTGCTTTGTTTCTCGCAGTGTAATCATGATTGAAAAAGTTCTTCAATGAAAAACCGCGTCGCCGGTTTAATAAGCTTCTTCGGATAGTACTTCTCAAGAATGGCGAATACCTCTTCCGGAGCCTTGATGTTCAGGATCTTGATAAGAAACATGATGTCGTCTTTGTCTGTTGCTTCCGCTCTGGCGGCGAGCGACTTCATCGCCAACAGATATTCAGGTTCGGGAACAAATACTTTCAAAAACGGAAACTCAACCAGCACGCGTTGTGGATGCGGAACAACGAAGCCTTTGACTGCATCGTTGAGCCAGTCATCCTTCAGTTCATTCGCTCTTGCAATTCGTTGCGCTGCTTCACGAATTTGCTTCGTCGGTTTGAATACAGCATCAACATCTTTCGTGCTGGGTCGCGCATCATAAACCAAACACATTACTGTTCCACCATACAGGCACACTTCGCCCTTTACATTCATCGAACACAATTCATCGTTCAACGCTTTAAGATAAAATTCTATTTGTGCTTTCTCCATCATCAGGTGTCCAAAACTCCATTACTTCTCCGAAGGTCGATGACTCGACTCGTCGAGAGTCCTTCGGACAAAATCCCCTGCCTACCGGCAGGCAGGCACCACTCCGATACTCCAATACTCCATCACTCCAATTAAGATGAGATCCTTCGTCCCGCTCTGCGTTACTCAGGGTTGAGGGGCGATGGCTTCCAAAACCAGTTCGGCAATATCCTTCACATGCACATTATCAGCGGCATCCTTTGCCTTCACGCCGTCCGTTATCATCGTCATGCAGAACGGGCAGCCCGTTCCGATCGTCGAAGCGCCGGTCGCCAGCGCCTCTTCCGTGCGTTCGATATTCACGCGCTTGCCTTCGTGCTCTTCCATCCACATCCGGCCGCCACCCGCGCCGCAGCAAAAGCTTTTGTCGCGTGAGCGCTTCATTTCTACGCGGTCATGCGCAACCATGTCAACGATATCGCGGGGCGCATCATACTCATCGTTGTACCGCCCAAGATAACATGGGTCATGAAAAACAATCGTGTCTTTCTTCTCAGGATCGAGCGTAAGTTTTCCTTCCTCGATCAGGTTCATCAGGAATGTAGTATGATGAATCACTTCGTAGTTGCCGTTGAACTGCTTGTACTCCTTGCCGAGCGATTGCAAACAATGGGGACACGTCGTTACAATTTTCTTCACGTTGTAATTGTTCAGTGTCTGCACGTTTTCGTTGATGAGAGTCTGGGCGAGGTACTCGTTCCCCATTCGCCGCGCGGCATCGCCATTACATTTTTCTTCCGTCCCGAGGATTGCGAATTTTATTCCGGCAAGTTGCATAAGCTTTGCAAAACTTTGCGTGACTTTTTTGTAGCGACCATCGTACGCTCCCGCGCATCCAACCCAGAACAACACTTCGGCATCGGGTGTATTCACCATCAGAGGAATGTCCAGCCCTTGCGCCCAATCCGCCCGCGTTGAATGGCTAAACGCCCACGGAGTGTAATTACGTTCAAGGTTGTTGAACGTCGTCGTAAGCTCCGCGGGAAATCTGGATTCGTTCAGCACAAGTCCCCGCCGCAAATCAACGATGGTGTCAAGATGCTCAATCATGACGGGACATTCCTGCACACACGCCATGCAGGTCGTACATGCCCACAGTTCCTGCTCAGTGATGAAATTATCCAGCAGTTGATGTCCGAGAATTTCCTGCTTCGCTTCCTCTCCGTCCGCGCCATTGGATTGTTGCGCGGCGGTCATAACGGGCGCCTTCTCAAGCGTCCTTGCGCGCACGTCAACGATGATTTTTTTAGGATTGAGAAGCTTGCCCGTGATGTTTGCAGGGCAAACAGCAGTACATCTGCCGCACTCTGTGCACGTGTAGCCATTCAGTAGTTGCTTCCAAGTCAGGTCGTCGACATCCGTGGCGCCGTATTTCGTGAGAGTTTCATCGGCGAGATTGATCGGTTTCAGCGCGCCTTTCGGTCCCAGATTCGACAAGTAGACATTGAACGTCGATGAGATGACGTGAAGATGTTTCGAGTAGGGCAGATAATTGAGGAAACCCAGCACGGCAATCATATGTCCCCAAAAGAAAATATGATACCATGCTGCTGCTGAGCCGGAGTTGAACATCCCTGCAAACATCATTGAAACAAACCGCGCCTGATGCGATAATTCAGGATGAGTATAAATCTTCGTTGCGTTCTGGCCGAACATCGTAATCATCACAATCAGAATCAGCGCAAGAACAAAAATTGCATCCCACTTCGAGTGTCCCGAAACTCTCAGCCGCTTCGGCGGTGCGAAGAGACGACGATACAACGAGACCACGACTGCAATGACAACGCCCGCTCCAAAAAAATCCTGCAGCCAAATCAGCGGCGCATACAACGGACCGAGAAACGAGAGCGACGCTCCCGGTATCAGTCCTTCGATCATAGACTCGAGAACCGCGGTCAGCAAAACAATGAATCCCCAGAATATCATGACATGCAAAAGCCCGGCAAACGGTTCGCGCATGATCTTGGATTGCCCGATCGCAATCACCAGAACTTTCCATATGCGTTGACCGATATTATCGAAACGGTTTTCGGCTTTCCCCAACTGAAGGTAGGAAATCAATCGCTTCACATTGTAGGCGAAGAAGCCGAGAGCGCCCAAAAGTACAAACGCAAAGATGAGAGAGTTCAGCATGTAGTTCCGGATGAAGGATGAC
>JBBRUI010000162.1:0-10055 GCA_038247945.1 Bacteroidota bacterium
ACGTGTACGAGGTTTTCAGCTTCAGGCCGTACAATAACTCCGCATCGGCGCCCACCTCGAATCCGGTGCGATTGGTTTTTGCAGCGTTGCGAAAAAACACGTCACCGAAAACCTCGAACGGAACAATTTCATCATCGATCTTGATGTTGAAAAAGGTCGCCTCAAAAAATATCTTCCTGAAAAACTCCAGATCGTCCGCAGTATGGGCTCCTTTTATGCCGATCTCAAAGTTGGTCGAACTTTGCGGCTTCAGGTCAGGGTTAAGCATGGATGTCGTGTTTGTGCTCAGCGGATAGTTATCCAGTTCATTCCCTGCAGGAGTATCGAACCCGAGTCCATACGATGTATATGCAGCTATCGTCGGAGTAAGTTTGTAATTGAGCGCGACCTTCGGAGTTATTTTTCCGAACGTGCGTTTGGCATTTTGCACCGACAACAATTGGTTGTTGACGATGAACCCGACGTTGTCATATCGGCCGGTCAACAGGACGCTCATCTTGTCGGGGATAATACCGAACGAATTCTGAAGATAGAAACCGGCGTTGGTGATCGTCTCGTCAGTCAACTGGCCAAGAATGTCTCCGCGCTTTCCGTTCAGATTGTCATAATCTTCAATCGGGCCGGACTGATAGAATACATCCCCGCCGATGGAGAATTCATTCTTGTGGCAGGAAAAATTCATCCGGTTGACAAACCGTGCGCTGGCGCCTACGCCGCTGCGATTGAATATCCGATACGTGCGCGCCGTTCGCTCGAAGTATTTTATCGTGCCGTAGCCGGTAACTTCGAGTTCATTGTTGCGTTCTTCGTCGAGTGCGGTTGAAAAACGAACGCCGAGCCTTCCTTTTTGAGTAATGCGTTTGGCGTCGCGGCCTACATCGCGCGTGTTCGTCTGAAACGGATCCGCATCGAACTGGGATTTCGTGATCGAGCCGGGGAGCCTGATCAATCCTGAGACATAGTATCCGATCAAGCTCAGGCGTGAACGCTCGGAGGGAGTTGTTTCAAGCGCCGCGTTGAAAATATGCCAATTGTCCTGACTGTGCTCTCGATAGCCTTTCGCGGAGTGATAATTGTACGTCGCCAGGAACCTGTAATGGTCGGTCTTAACAGCTGCCTTCAGGCCGTTGCTGGTTAAACCGAACGACCCAAATTCATTGAACTGTGTTACGTACGAGCTTCCGAAGTTCAAGTCGCTGATAAAGTTGATGACTCCACCCGGCGCATTTGTATAGAGCGATGATGCGTTGCCTTTCACAACTTCAATGGCGCCGATGTTCTGGAAATCAATCGACTCAATACGCGTTTGTCCGTCCGGCTCGGATTCGGGGATTCCATCCTGCAAAATCCGCACGCCGCGAATTCCCGAATTAGACCGGCTGCCAAACCCGCGAATTGAAATCCGCACGTCGTGGTTGCCGTAGCGTGACTGCATAAACAAGCCGGGCGTTCCGCTGAGTATATCATCGACGCCGGCTTTCTTTTCGAACTTGTAATCGAAAGCGTTAATGCGTTGGACAGAATAAGGAATATCAATGATCTTGGTCGGCGTTCTTGTGCCGCTTGAAACTACTTCATCAATCTGATAAGTGTGGAGCGTGTCGCTTTCCTCTTGGGAGAATAAGATGAGAGGAATGCTCATACACAGAATGCACAAGCATATCCTGCGGAAATACGATCTATAAAAAATCATTGGGTATCCTTTGAATTTCAGTGATAGAGGATGACTAATCTGGGTCGGAGGATCCGTTCATGGCCGCGTTGCATCCACAAGGATTCGCAAGGCAAATAAATCAGCCTGCCACGAATTGTCGGAAAACCATTTTCGTTCCTCAACAAAAAAAAGTTAAGATGTAGGTGGTCAGATTAGAGAAGCAAGCGGGGAGGGAGAAGAGGCGTGTCGAGGTCGACCGAGGCGTATGTGTCTGCCGTGAGATCGACAATTGTTCCTGTGCGGGGCAGAAGGCTGAAATGAATGTACCTCTGCGCGTAAGAATCTTTGAATACATCTTTAAACCCATCGAGCTTTCCGGGTTTGGCGGATCCACCCATTTCCCGCTGCACATGCGAGTCAAGATTTTCGAACAGGCGCTTTTCCTGAGTATCGTTCATACAAAGCAAATAGGTTGTGTCGTGTGCGGCAGTTATATGCACCACATCGTACATTTTTCCGTCGTGGCGAAATTCACTGTCATCAATCCACTGTATTTCATTCATACCGCCCCGAAGTGAAGATGTGGGGAATGCAAACCTGACGAGTTCTTTGTCCGACACCCCGGCCTTCAAAATGGTTCTCACTTCGGTTCGAACCTGATACTGTAGCACGGAAAACAAAGCGAGGTAACCCACGATGTTATAGAGGTAGAGAGAAATGAATACAAGTGAGAAAATGCGCTTCATCGAAAGTAGCTGTGTTGATGACGATAGGGTTTCGTTTCCGCCGAAGAGAGTCAGTTCAAACGCAGGAGAAAGGTACGCATCGGCTGACAGAACATCAATAAGCCTCCTCAAAAGGGGACAGGAGGCGTATATGTGACAGTCATGCTTGTTTTTCTCAGCCCGCCTTCTTAACTTTTTAAAGGATTCCAAGTTAATGAGGAAAGCGGACGAAATTTGAATTGCTACCGTATTGTGTGCTGCAAGTCCATTATATTTGGTTCACTTCTGTTCGTAATTCCCCTCTCAAACAGAGCTGTTGCCCAACTCGATGATAACCGGATGAATATTCGTGTGGGTAAGGGCAGTTCCATGACTGATGCACCGGTCATTACCAGCGTTTTCCTTTCTCTCCCCGATCAACTTCTGTTCGAGGGTTATCCGAGAATTTATCTGGACAAGAATCTTCTGGTCTCACAGGAGCGCAAGAAAATTGACTTCATCATGGGAGCTTCGCCGATGATGCAATTTGAAATTTTCCATGGTTTGCCCAGACTCGCGATCGAAGCAGGGCTGGGGATAAATTACGTGAGCCGTCGGGAAATGGGAGGAAGGCGCCTTGGAAGTAACGTTCTCTTCTGCACGACTCTGAGCGGCGGCATCAAGCTGCCATGGACCAACGGACTTCTCGGCATCTATTACACATTCAAACACCTCTCCAACGCCGGATTTTCTGAACATAATGCCGGCATCAATTTCCAATATCTCGTCCTCTCATTCGACTTCGCCAGTCTTTAACAAGCTTTTGTGTTGCTGTTAACCTTCCGCATCCCTCAATCGTTATACGATCCCAAGAAGTAAAGTTCTTATTCCATTCTAAAGGAGTTCTTGTAGCATCAGATGAATTTTTATTGGCTGTTCTTTTGTTTGTCGTTGGTGGTTAGTCGCGGCGGATAAAGCTGAGCGTGCCGTGTGGAAAAAATCGAGTGATGTGAAAAATTAACAGGCGATGGAAATCTGCCCGACCCCCAAAAAGTTCGCGTGCGGTCGGCGCCATTGTTTCCGTCTTCATCACTGACTTCCTATCCATGTTGAATCTGACTGTCAATCTTAAACCCGATATAGAAATTTCACGCCCGCCTGTCGTTCTACCTTGGCGTGCTTTGTCTACGACTCGTAGAGGGCCTTTAGCGTGAGACTCTATGTCGGAAATCAGGATCAAGTGCTTGCTAATCTCGGCGTCATTGGCTATTCTTTTTTTGCAGGATTTAGTTTCAACTTTCAACTTCCTTCTCTTTTTCCCTGAGAAAAGATTCACACCTTTTCGAGGTACTGATGATATCCCGAACCCTGTTAACGATTTGCTTGTTGGCCGTAATTCTCTCGTCTGCTTCTACTCAATCATTTGATCAATCACTCTCTCAAAACTTGCGCTGGAGAATGATTGGTCCGCATCGCGGCGGAAGAACGGTTGGCGTTGCCGGCATTGCCGAGCAACCGAATGTTTTTCTTATTGGTGTGAATAACGGCGGCGTATGGCGTACGTCCGATTACGGACACACATGGAAGCCGATCTTTGATGATCAGCCGACCGGATCCATCGGCGCGCTCGCAATCGCTCCATCTGACCCAAATATTATTTACGTGGGAAGCGGCGAAGGTTTGCAGCGGCCTGATCTTTCTGTTGGGGATGGTATATATAAATCTTCCGACGGAGGAAAATCATGGAAACATTGCGGACTGACAGACGGACAACAAATTGGCGCGGTGATCATCGACCCGCGGAATCCGGGCCGTGTGTTTGTTGCAGCGCTCGGTCATCCCTACGGACCGAATGCAGAGCGGGGAATTTTTCGTTCCATCGACGGCGGAACATCGTGGCAAAAAGTTTTATACAAGGATGAGAATACCGGAGCGATTGCATTGGAGTTTGATCCGACAAATCCTGACATCATCTACGGTGTTCTCTGGTCTTCGCGACAGGGTCCGTGGGAAAACGGCGCCTGGCAGGGACCCGGCAGCGGACTGTACAAGTCCGAAGATGGAGGAACAACATGGCGCCCACTCACAAAAGGCCTCCCGACATTCGGGCAAGGATTGGGGCGCATAGGGATTGCGATTGCCCCAAGTGACCCGCGACGGATGTATGCGCTTGTCGATGCATCGTCCCGGTTCGCCGGTTTGTATCGCTCCGATGATGCCGGTGATTCATGGCGACGCATCAACGGCGATGAGAGGCTGTGGGGGCGCGGGAATGATTTTGCTGAACTGAAGGTGCATCCAAAGAATCCCGACATGGTCTATGTTGCAAATATTGTTGCATGGCGTTCAGCAGATGCGGGACAAACATTTACGGCTCTCAAAGGCGCGCCCGGCGGCGATGACTATCATACAATCTGGATCAATCCCAAAAATCCGAACATTATTCTTTTCGCGACCGATCAGGGTGCAACGATTACCGTGAATGGCGGCGAGACGTGGAGCTCGTGGTACAATCAACCGACAGCCCAGTTCTATCACGTCAGCACAGACAATCAGTTTCCGTATTGGGTGTATGGGGGACAGCAGGAGAGCGGCTCCGTCGGAATCGCAAGCCGTGGAAACGATGGACAGATTACGTTTCGTGAATGGCATTCGGTGGGTGTGGAGGAATACGGGTACGTTGCGCCTGATCCGCTCAATCCCAATATCATTTACGGCGGTAAGATTACACGGCATGACAAGTCCACAGGTCAAACGCAGAACATTTCGCCCGAAGCAGTATCCAGCGGCAAGTACCGCTTCCTTCGCACTGCGCCGGTTCTATTTTCGCCGGTTGATCCGCACACGCTATATTTTGCCGGCAATGTTTTGTTCAAAACAACAAACGGCGGCCAACAATGGGAAATCATCAGTCCCGACCTGAGCCGTGCAACAACCGAAGTCCCGCAGAGCATTGGAGTTTTCCGGACTCCTGAAATGTCAAAGCAGCCGCGCAGAGGTGTTATCTACACAGTCGCTCCATCATATAAAGATGCCGGGACAATTTGGGCCGGAACAGACGACGGCCTCATCCACGTAACGAACGATGGCGGAAAGAACTGGAACAACGTCACACCATCCGAACTCACGGCATGGAGCAAAGTCTCGCTCATCGATGCTTCGCACTTCGGCGCGCAAACTGCATACGCGGCAGTCAATCGTTTTCGGCTCGACGATCTTCGCCCGCATATTTATCGGACGCATGACGGTGGGAAAACGTGGAAGGAAATTGTTCGCGGCCTGCCGGGCAATGCACCGGTGAATGTCGTCCGAGAAGATCCGCAGCATAAAGGGCTGCTGTTTTGCGGAACGGAGCGCGCTGTGTTTGTTTCGTTTGATGATGGAGAGAACTGGCAGCCGCTTCGTCTCAACATGCCGGCGACTTCCATTCGCGACCTTGTTATTCACGATGACGATATTGTTGTGGGGACGCACGGCAGGAGTTTTTGGATTCTTGATGACATGACACCGCTGCGCCAGATTGATGCAAGTGTTGCTGCGTCAGACGTTTTCCTTTTCAAACCGCAGCTCGCGTATCGCGTCCGCTGGAACATGAATACTGATACGCCTCTTCCTCCCGAGGAACCTGCGGGGGAAAATCCTCCGGATGGGGCGATCTTTAATTACTTGTTGAAAGGAAAACCATCCTCGCCCGTTGTTCTTGAAATCTTTGATTCAGAAAAGAACCTCGTCCGCCGATACTCGAGCGCAGATACGGTGGAGCCGGTGAAAGAAAATGAACTGAACTATCCAACGTATTGGATTCGTTCCCCACAACTTCTTTCATCTGAAAAAGGAATGCAACGCTTTGTGTGGGACATGCATTATTCTCCGCCTTCAGGTTATTCAACGGAGTATCCGATGGCGGCGATTTATCGCGACACGCCCCGGCACCCGCTCGGACCGTGGGTTCATCCGGGCGAATACTCAGTCGTTCTTACGGTCGATGGTAAAACCTTGACGCAGCCTCTCACGGTAAAGATGGATCCTCGCGTCAAGACTTCTCCTGCGGAATTGAAGAGTCAGTTCGATTTATCGATGAAGGCATACAATGGCTTGAACCATTCACGAGGAATGTTGAATGAAGTTCAGAGCGTGCGGGCACAGATGAAGAAGTTAGAGAGCGCAAAGATAATGGCTGAGTTGGACGAGAAGCTGGGAGATATTGAGGGAACAGCAGCAGTGCGGCGAGTCCGCCGGGCGCCGATGATCTCCTCGCCAGGATTGCGGGAGGTGAATGTGCAGCTCCGCTCGCTCCTCGATCTTTTTCAAGAAGCCGATGCACCCCCGACCTCACAGGCAACTGCTGCGTTGGAGTCTGTTTGGAAATCTTTTGAGTTGCTTCGAGCGCAATGGGCGGAGATAAAAGCAAAGGACTTGAAATCGCTCAATGATAAGGTGGGAAAGGCCGGCCAGCGGGTAATTTCATTTTGATGATGGATGTTGCTCAGGAACCATTTCCCGCGCAACCCTCGTTAGAATGGACAGGAGTTTGGTCTAATCCATTTCAACTTAAGGAGCTACAAATATGAAAATTATCGGACTCTTCGTAGCTGCATTTCTTTTCCTTACCGTGAATACAACGCAGGCAAGTGATCAGAAAAATGTAAGGATGCACGGCCAGATCGTGAACGTCGAGGGCTTCAACGCCGCTATTCAATGGGATGCTGAATCTATGAAGAAAGCTGCTGCTGAAGGCAAAGCGTTGGGATTCTATGATACCCGTAACGAGAAACTTTACGTCGTCCGGGTTAAAGGCAAGGATGCGAACGGAGTGAACGAAATGTTGTTGCCCTATATTGGTTTGCGCGTGAACGTGAAGGGCACGACGTCACTGAAAGACAAGGTCAACTATCTTGATCTCACGAAAATTGGGAAGATGCAAAAAGAGAAAAGCTGATTCTTATTTGTCAGTTGAAATCTGTCTTCAAGCCCCGGCCATACGGTCGGGGCTTTTTTCTTTACGGACTACTTTGGAGGGAAATGTCCTCGACTACTCCGTTGATTCTCAAAGAACTTTACGGTATTTTCATTCCAACACAATGAGCTGACCCGCCTTGTTTCCCAAATCTTCCGGCTCAAATCTTAATCGCTCACATAACGTATGTCCCGCACTTTGATCTCCCCCAAAAATATGAATCCGATTCGCTGCCGCTTGCTCCGGTACTTTGTCTTTGGGGTGATGTTTCATTCTCTAATTCCCGCCAACGCTTTTTCACAGCCGGTGACCGCAGAAAAAGTGAAAGAAGAATTCCTTCACGCCTGGAACGGCTACAAGAAATTCGCGTGGGGACACGATGCGGTGAAACCGGTAAGCAAGCAGCCGTACGATTGGTACGGCTCCCCGCTTCTACTGACGCCGGTCGATGCGTATGATGTTTTATTGATTATGGGATTGAAGGACGAAGCCGCTGCAACCAAGAAACTCATACTCGACAGTTTATCCTTCAACAAGAATATTGAAGTGCAGGCCTTTGAGATCACGATTCGTCTGCTGGGCGGACTTCTCTCCGCGTATCAGATGGACGGAGATAAACGCTTTCTTGCGTTGGCTGAAGATTTGGGTAAGCGACTTCTGCCGATCTTCAACACTCCAACCGGAATGCCGTATCGTTATGTCCATCTCCAAACCGGAAAACTACGCGACTCGATTAACAATCCGGCTGAGATCGGGACGGCGTTGCTCGAATTCGGAACGCTCAGCAAGCTGACCGGCAATCCGATATTTTACGACAAAGCGAAGAACGCTGTTGTTCAGTTGTACAACCGGCGATCAAAGATCGGGCTGGTCGGCACGCAGATTAATGTTGAAACGGGAGAGTGGGTCAACAAGTCCAGCCACATCGGCGGGGCAATAGATTCGTATTACGAATACCTGCTTAAAGGCTGGCTGCTTTTTGGGGATAAAGAATGTAAGGCCATGTGGGATGAAAGCATCAAAGCCGTGAACACATACATTGCAGACACGACGCACGGTGGTCTATGGTACGGGCGTGTGGATATGGAAACAGGGAAGCGCACTTCAACACGATTCGGCTCGCTGGAGGCGTTCATGCCTGCGGTGCTCGCTTTGGGTGGAGATTTGAAACGTGCAGCAAACCTTCAGGAGTCCTGCTTCAAAATGTGGAACCTTCACGGGATAGAACCCGAACGCATCGACTATGTGACGATGCAGGCAACCGCCAAGGAATACTACTTGCGCCCTGAGATCATCGAGTCCGCCTACTACCTCTATCACTACACAGGCGATGAGAAATACAAAAAGATGGGCGAGACATTTTTTAACAGCCTTGTGAAATATTGCAGAACAGATGTCGGCTACACAGATTTGAAAGACGTCACTACCAAAGAGAAAGCCGACGGCATGGAAAGTTTTTTCTTTGCCGAGACGCTGAAGTATTTTTACCTTTTGTTCGCCCCGAAAGAAGAGCTGCCGCTCGAGAAGGTTATATTCACAACGGAAGCACATCCGATTAGGAAGACGTGGTAGAGACAGAAAGAATTGTGGACTCATTATTTCAATCACCGTTTCAAGGTTATCTATGAAATCCCTTTCACACTCTCTTGTTGCTTTGATACTTGTTTCTCTAATCTTCCCATCCTGTTCTCAGAAGAAAACCTCGCCTCACACAAAGACTATCGGCGTCTCACTGTTAACGCGTGCGCACATCTTCTATAAGGATCTTGAAGAAGGGTTGAGTGAGGAAGCAGCAAAGAATAAATTTAAACTCAACATCGCTGCAGCGGAGTTTGATCTTGGCAAGCAGACTTCCCAGGTCGAGGATTTTGTGGCGAGGAAAGTCGATGCGATTGTCATCTGTCCCGTGGACTCGAAAGGAATTGGCGCCGCAATCCGCAAGGCGAACGCCGCCGGCATTCCGGTCTTCACCGCCGACATCGGCGCGCAGGAAGGCGAAGTTGTCTGTCACATTGCATCGGATAATGTTGCGGGGGGAAGGCTATCAGGAGAATTTCTTGGTAAGTTCCTGAACGGAAAGGGCAATGTTGGAATCATCGACCAGCCTTCGGTTACCTCGGTGCTCGATCGTGTGCAGGGTTTCAGAGAGGCACTCGCAAAATTTCCCGGAATAAAAATCGTCGCCGATGTGAACGGACAAAGTGTGCGCGACAAGGCCATGCAGGCGGCATCCGATATGCTGCAAGCACATCCCGAACTTGACGGACTCTTCGGCATTAATGATGACTCCGCACTTGGAGCGCTCGATGCAGCACAGCAATTCAATAGAATTAACCTCGCCATCGTCGGGTACGACGCAACGCCGCCTGCCGTCGATGCAATCAAGAGGGGAACACAACTGAAAGCCGATGTCATCCAGTATCCAAAGAAGATCGGTACGACAACCATCCAACAGATCGGCGATTATTTTGCCGGGAAGACTGTGCCCAAAGTTGTTCCTGTCGAAGTGGGGATTGTTGATCGGGATGCATTGTTGAAGACGCAATAAAACGCACACCCTGAGAGTCATTGCGAGTTTATTCACCGCGCCAACAGCAGACGTGGATATTTGGGGAAATGACACAGCAATAATCGTCAGCCTGAGCGCAGTGAGTGTTTTGCGCGAACGGAGTCGAAGGCTGCTCTGAGCACCCTTCGACTTCATCCCGACCTGAGAAAGCGGTCGGGACTCCGCTCAGGG
>JBBRUI010000163.1:0-10015 GCA_038247945.1 Bacteroidota bacterium
GTCATCGGGAAAGGATTGAACTGCCCCAACATAGGAAAAAATAATCAACGAATCCAATGTAAGGTTTCGCCGGAGCAGCTAGACATTGACGCCGGCTGTCCCGAGCGCAAGCAGAAGAGCTTCGGGCGAGGTGTACTGCACAGCGTTCATGCCAATGCGGTGAGCTGCTTCGACGTATTCCGGAATATCATCAATGTACATGCACGCTTCAGGCGGCAGAGCGAGCTTGCTCAGCGCATCCCGGTAGATTTTTTCATCCGGTTTCATTGCGCCAACCTCGAACGAAGTGGTTATTGTATCAAAAAGAAGAAACACTTCAACGGATTTGATTTCGGCTTCGTAATGCCATTCGTTCGTGTTCGAGAGAAGCCCGATCTTATAGCGAGGCTTGAGCTGTTTGATGAGCAGGATAGTGGGCTGAATTCTTTCGAAGATATCAATGAATGCATTTCTGAAGTCTTCCTGAGAGATGGCGAGTCCGAAGTTTTCCATCGCACGCCGATAAAATTCCGTGGAGGTAATCCGTCCGCTTTCATAATCCTCCAGCAGTTTGGGCTGACTCGATGCCATCTTCTGCAAAGCACTCAAGGGATGAGCAGACAAGGAAGAAATGCGTTTCAGAAAGGCCGAATGGTCAACGCGGGAAATAACATTGCCGTAGTCGAAGATGATGGCTTTGATCATGAGGAACAGTAACCGGAAAAATCAACGCTGCACTGACGGCTGTGAGGAACGGGCAGCGGGAATAATAATATCCAGAAGTTCCTGCTCCAGACATAATAATTCGTTTCGCATCCTGACACGATACTGTTCTGTTTCTTCAATCAGATTTGGAATGAGAGATTTGTAATAGGCAATCCCATCCAGCATGTTCGCCCTGAATACACTGTAATATTTCTGTTCATTGACAGTAAACGAATCGAGCTGCTTCTTGATTTCCTTTTTGAGGTACTCAACGTACAACTGTAATTCATTGATGAACATATTCGGACGATCACGCATCGATAGTTGCATGCGACCGTAAATGTGTCCCACCATTTGTTCAAGGGAAACAATGTCCGGGAAGAAGGCGAGGTTTGGGCCAGGACAAACGGCAGTCGCCCGCGCCGGCTCGCCCGATGCCGGTTCAATGTTGATGAATGCGGGCGCGGCAAGGTCTTCGCAGAGGCAGGCTTTTTCAGTCACTGCTTGTATGCGATCATTCAATTCAACAGGCGGAAGGTTCGAATCTTTAAGCTGGTTGATCTTGAGCGTCTGATATTGCATTGATGCAGTACAGATTGGTTGTTCGGTAAACTCCGTATTCGAGACGAGATATTTTTTTGTGCAGGGACTTCCGGGTTTCCCGTCTGCAACGCGACGATCCCGTTGGGTTTCGCTTGAACTCCCACGGAGATTATTGAACGGTATTCCCAGCGGCGAAGCATCGCTGAGATAGAAATCGCTTCTCAACGCCGCTGCAAGTTTCTTTCTGGTTTCATCGTCCACGTTCGTCGCTTCCGGAACAAGCAAGAACGGCGATCCCCAGCCCGTCCCATCTACACCGCAATACGCTCGCAGGAAGCGGTCTTCGTTTGCAGTCCCGATTCCTCCTTGCACGGTGATGCGCACGTCGAATGATGTCGCAGGATGAGCGATTCCTTTTTCTTGAAGTGCCTTGCGGTACAATCCGTGAAGTTCCGCAACCAGTTCATTTTTTTTAAATTTGAATTCTTCGAGAATCGGGCCCAGCAGGAGTCCATCTGTTGCAAATGCGTGTCCGCCACAATTCAATCCTGATTCGATGCGGTATTCAGAAATCCAAATGCCTTTTTTCGCCAGAAATTTACCCTGGATAAAAGCCGAGCGATGATCGCTTACTTTGAGAATTACCTTCTTCCGGAAAAAGCCGTTTTGATCCGGCAGGAACTCCTTGCAATTTCCCAAATAGCTATACACCCGCGGATTGAGGCCCGCCGAAAGAACAACTGCAGAGGAAAAGTCGCTCTTAGCGAAGCCGCGCAACCCTGCCACCGCGTCTGAATACTCACCGGGGAGTTCTTTACGATCAGGCCCAAGGTTGGTCTTGTTCAGTTTGGTCATAATGTTGACATCAATGGCGCCCGGAACAATCTTCAACCTCAATTCATCCTGCAATGACGCTCGTACGGCCGGATCTGTTACTTGCACCATGCGCCGGTAAACGCCCTTGAGGGGCGAATCGTCGGGCAGCATCTCAAAATATTTTACAATGTCGCTGCCCGCTTCAAACATCGAGGCTTTCATTCTTGCAATTTGCGACTGGACAATTCGGTGCACAAGATTGAGGTACTCGGTGATTCGTCGAGCCCTATGATCATCTTCTTTTGGAGTGATGGCGACATATGGTTCACCCAGCGATACGCAATAATGCTTTCGCATCTGCTCAATCAAGATGTCATCGACAAGAGAGATGACGGATGATATCCCGAATCGGGCAACACGGATTGGAGTATCAATAGAAAACGCCAGCCCCAACACGGGAATGTGGAATGTATGAACCCTCTCTTCTTCCATTCTCTTCATTTCTTTCCTAACTGTGAATCTTGAATTACCAATATAGCCACGTAGCGGATTTGCCGAATCGAAGGGAGCCTTGCGGGCATGTAGAAGCAGGACGTTCTACAGCGAGACAAAGATGGCAAGCGACAATGAAGCTATCCAAAAAGAAGCTATATACAATGAACGTGTGGACGCTGTAGGGGTTGAACCATAAGGCGGGCAGGGAACCTACGACCTTCCCGTCTCTGTGAGACGGGACGCTCTAGCCCAACTGACTTGAAACGAGTGTCTTTATCATACAGAGAACCCTTACGTGCCTTGTCTGTGGACGATGTAGGGGTCGAACCTACGACCTCCGCCTTGTAAGGGCGGCGCTCTAGACCAACTGAGCTAAGCGTCCATGAACTTTCTTATTTCTAATATCTTACTTCGAACCTACGACCTTCCCGTCCCGATGAGACGGGACACTCTGACTCCGCCTTTCGGCGGACAGGCAACTGAGCTAAGCGTCCAAAAACCGTGCATCAATATACGTAAAATGGCGGGGCCATTCAACGAGTTGTTTCCTACGATTCAAGGCCTAATGAGCGTAAATACTCCACAACCGTCAACGCCTCGTCTCCGCCCTTCTTTGCATGGGCCATCACGGTTATGCCGTGCGGCCCCTTCGACGTTACAAGATTTGGAAAAGCTTCAAGAGTCGGTTTTAGGATTTCAATTTTGCCAAGCATCGCGGCAACAAATATGTCCATCCTTGCGCCTTGCATGAGCAAGTAGGACGCAATGTCTTTTCTCCCCATATGTCTCGGATGTCTTCGGCAAAAGTCGCCGGCTTTCAATCCCACGCCGCGTTAAGCAAACCCGGTTCTTGTTCCAGCATGGTCTTCACTTTCTCTAGGTCGCCGTGGCCCGCCACAACGAAGTCCTTTACCAGCTCAGCAGACAGAGGCGGGGGTTTTTCTGTTTTTGTTTGAGAGAAAAGATTTCGGGGCGCGGCAAGAGTTGTTGCAGAAGAAAAAGCCACAACGCGCAGAAAAGCGCTGCGTGAAGGAGCGCTCGTTGATTGCATGGAAATACTCCTACAGATGTGAGAAATCCGACTGGATGGTTTTGATGTGCTACGAATTGGAGAGGTTGGAGTTACAGGCCGGCTATTTTTCTTTTGGGATTGGAGAGATAATATCAATCGCCAGCTTCCAATTACCCGGACTGACTTTGCGCCAGATCCTTACAAAGTAGCCGGGCTCAGACGATGTGTATGCACCGTGCGTGTACGCCAGGTCGCCGGAATTTGATACGGTGCAGGCAGTAACAGTCGACCGGACTTTCGACGGTTTTTCCCCAAACAGCGCCAGCACAGCGTCCCGTCCTTGTGCGGGAAACTTCTCCGGCCGATACACTCTGCCATCATCGAGAAGAAATTTTCGGAATGCCGATTGAATACCCGTTGAGCTTGCAACCTTCGAGAAATTCTTTTCTGCCTTCAGCACGTTACTTCTCTCGGTCGCAGGATTTGCAGACACATTCGGAAAACTCTCGGGGACGTACAATGACGTGTCCGGACTCGATGGTGCATCTGTCATCGTTCCCAGATCAAGCGCAACTTTCCAGTTTCCCTCCTGTTGTTTTTTCCACATCGAAACAAAATATCCGTAACGGGGTGGTTGATCGAGATGAGCTTCCGGTGTGTAGATGGATGGGCCGCTTGTGTACCCCAACTCCCCGGAGGCACTCACAAATGCAACGGTCGGATACCATTCGAGACGGTCGGTACTTTCCTTTCGTTTCCCCCAAATAGATTTTCCATTCAAAGGGCCGGGACGGAACACGAGCGCATCGTCAGCAAGAAATGTTAAGAACGCCTTCTTCATCCCATCCTCTAAAGATGCTGCGGCGAAGGACCGTTCAGCTTCGACGAGTGACGCTACGGCGTTCCGCATTGCCGGTTCTTGACCCAAGAGAATGCTTGTTCCCCAAATCAAAAGAAGCGAGAGCGAAATTATCTTCATCGAAGAAGCACCATTCGTTTTGTCTGAATAAAATTATTTGCCGTCAGCCGGTAGAAGTAAACGCCGCTTGCAAGTCCTGCAGCGTTGAAGTCGAGCTGATAATTGCCCGCATTTCTCGTTTCATGAAGCAAAGTTCTTACTTCTCTTCCCAAGATATCAAAGACCTGCAATGAAACAAATCCGGTGGCAGGAACACTGAATTGAATCTTTGTTTCCGGATTGAAAGGATTCGGATGGTTTTGCGAAAGCATAAATGCCTTCGGAATTGTCCCGTTAGATGTCTCATCAACAGATGTGATAATGCTTCCGAGAACTTTTCGCAAGGGACCACCATACGCGCCCATATCATTCCGCACTGCACCCAGCGAAGGCCATTGAGCCAAAGAAGGCTTGGAAGGATCGGGCGGCTCGTTGAACGCTACGTGTCTTCGCAAGATTTCCTTGACTTCGCATTTGGACATTGCTATCTTGCGCACTGTAACAATGCGGAGACAGATTATCTTTTCCCGCTTCCCGCTTGCCCGCTTTCGGTTGTTGGTTGCTGAATGACGCTGGTGTCACTGCAACTTTGTTTTCTCCGAGAGAAAGTAATTGAGAGGGAGCCAACATGTTCACCACAGAAATAAGGCCTTTGAGGCAGTTGGCGTTAAGCTGGTTTCTGTTTGGAGTCTGCGGCTCGACCTTTGCTCAAAGCCTGAACGAATACCCTATCTCATCGGCAGAGACGCGGTTCGACTCCCTCCGTTCCTACCCTTATCCGAAGTCCTATTACAGCCCTCGGACTACGGTTCCTGACTGGAATTTCTATCTCCGCCAACTTACCCATGAAGGCCAGTCATACAACGGTGATAGTGCTTTTACTGTGTTGGGCCGGTGGGCATGGGGACAATGTCGGGCTGTTGCGAAGAGAACCAACTACGCACTTATTGGAAATGGTTTCTTAGTTCAATCCCTTAATGTATCTCATCCTGATTCTCCATTCGTCGTTTCGGAGTTCCTTTCAAGGAGTATTGTTTCTGACATAAAGCTACGCGATTCATTGGCTTTCGTCATAACAGGTTGGGGATTACAGATCATCAACGTCTCGGACCTGACTCACATAGAACTCGTCGGTGAGCTACGGATTCCGCCTGTGCCGAATAGAATAGAATTTGCAGATTCATTCACATTCGTCTTGACCTTTTTCGGAGGACTAAAAATTGTCGATATTTCCAATCCGCGCCAGCCTTTTATTAGAAACCAGATTCCCGCAGGAGAACTTTCATCATGTCTCGCAACAAAAGGGAGGATTGCATACATAGGGGACCGCGAAGCGCCGGACATGTACATGTACAATGCAACCAACCCGGATAGTATCCGTCGTGTATTTTTTCCCGTGGGAGGCTATGCCACATATGCTTATGTTGACGATTCATTGTTGTTCGTTGGTTTGGGCAACGGCGCCAATATTCTCAAAGTATTCAGCATAACAGACCGACTAAACCCTCGCTTCCTCGGACAAATTCGATTAGGGTCAGAGGTCATTGCTCTTTGTCGTGCAGGGAATCGATTGTATGCAGGTACAAATGATTCTGGATTGATCGCAATCAACATTTCAAACATTGCACAGCCTGTTATTCTTAGTCGCATCAGCAGAAGTGTACCTTCAGGATTTGGCGGCACAAGCATCACATGCAGCGACTCTCTGTTGTACATAGGCCATAGCGTTGGCTTTTGGATAGTTAAGGCAACACAAAATAATTCTCTTGAAAATGTTTCGTTCTTTCCCACTGGATCTTTTATCGGCCGAATCGCAGTCAGAGACAAATACCTCTATGTCCCTCAACACAATGCAGGCTTAAGGATTCTTGATGCCTCCAATCCATCCGCAATCGTTCCGCTTGGAGTTGCCGAGTTCAATAATGGTTCTTATGATATATCGTTGGCAGGAAATTACGCATTTTGCTTGAGCTATCCCCGTTCTGATGCAGACACAAACTCTGGTCTTTGGGTTGTTGATGTGTCAGATGTGAGAAACCCTCTCGTTGTTGGTCACAAGTATCTCCCGAATCAAGCAAGCGGAATAAGTGTTGTTCAAAATTGTGCATACATAACAATGTACAATTCAGGGCTGGTAATTATGGATGTTTCAAATCCCTATCGGCCGACAGTGCTGGGCTACTACTACCGCACATCAGGAACAACATTTGATGTAGCAGTTCGAGATAGTTTTGCCTACCTCGCAGTTGCGGATAGTGGACTGCTAATCGTAAACATCGCGGAACCTGCTGCGCCATATCAAGTAAGCACGGTGTTGAGATACGCGGCAGGTTTAGCCTTAAGAAATCACTTTGCTTTTGTTGCAGCAGACAGTGGATTTGCAATCGTCGACATCACAGACCCAAGAAGTCCGCAAGTAGTTGGAGCCACTATAACCCTCGGCTCGAGGTGGCAAGTAGAAGTGGCGCTGAGTGCAAGGCATGCATACTTGGCCTATGGCGGTTTGTATGAAGTCGATGTGACGAATCCTGTCAGGCCTTTTGTGTCTGCAGTTCTAACAAGACCGCCGTACCCTCTTCCCAATGCGGTTGCATTACGAAATGATACCATATTTATTTCTGATCCGTCTGGCATTTGGGTTTTGCGAAGGAGCGGCGTCGTTTCAGTACAAGAAAGAGAGAATCGCTACGATCCAACATCGTTCAGACTGTACCAGAATTTCCCGAACCCGTTTAATCCACAGACTACCATTGGATTCTTTGCTCCACGTCGAGAGATGATCGTTGTTGATGTATTTGATGTGCTGGGGCAGCGAGTGATGACGTTGTTCGATGGGATTAGCGAGGTAGGAGAACATACATTATTTGTAGATGGTTCTCGCCTTGCATCAGGGGTGTACCTTTATCGCCTCACTACTTCAACGAACTCCTTAGCGAAGAAAATGGTGATTATTCGATGAGTACCTACTTTGAAAGGGAGCGCTCTCCTCCGGGTCAATGGTCAACATAATAATGCCCTCGCAAGGGTCCCTCTAGAAATACATCTCGGCCAGAGAAATAAGTCCAGGAAGGAAATCCTTGGAGGGCTTTTGCATCATGCTACGAAAATGGCCGAGCGAAATCAACTATTCCATCATTTTTTCTAAGGAGTAAAAGCTATGAAAGCCATCATTCTCTTTCTTGCATGGTTCACATTAGTGATGTCGGCTTCAACACTGTGGGCACAAACATTCACAAATGTCCAAGTAACAACGAACACACTCGATCAGAGTGAAACTGCGGTTGCAATCAGCCCTCTCTCCACTTCCATCCAACTGGCTGCGTGGAATGACACACAGGATGACCAGTTCTCTCAGCCCGGGTTTGGCTTTACGACAAACGGTGGCAACACATGGGCTCTTGGTTTGTTGCCTGATGTTATTAATCCATCGCTGATTTGGGGTTTCGACCCATCGGTTGCATTTGATCGAAGTGGCAACGCCTACTATTGCTATATAGCTTCAAGTGGCGGCTTGGGTCCTGTATATGTCGCTCGCACAACTACATTCCAGCCTCCATTTACATGGCAACTCACGCAAGTCAGCACGTTGACGAGCAACCTGGACAAGCCTTATATGGGCGTAGACAACTACCCTTCGAGTGTGTACAATGGCCGGGTGTATGTCAGTTGGACGGACTTCAATAGTGGAAGTGCCATCAATTTCGCTTACTCTACTAACCAAGGACAGACGTTCAGCTCACCGATAACGCTCACCACTGGCACAAGCGATGATCCTTCGCTTTCATCGTTACCTTTAGATCCGAAAGACAAAAAAATAAATGAAACGGCAACGTTCGTACAAGGTTCCGTGCCTACTGTTGCACCTAACGGCGACCTGTAAGTAATGTGGACGAGAGCAACTGGGAATTTTTCAGGCGCAGCCGCAACAGTTGAGATTCGAAAATCACTAGACGGTGGAGCCAATTTTGGAAGTACAATAACTGCAGCAAACTTCACCTTGGCAAATGTCGATGTCGGGGCACAGGACATACGGTCATATCTTCATTCGTCAATAGCGGTCGACCCTGCGAACGCAAACAGAGTGTATGTTTGCTTCACTGATTACAACAGTGGCGACTTGGATGGAAAGTTCGTACGCTCAACAGACGGTGGAAATAGCTGGAGTAGTCCAATCAAGTCTGCAAATATTTCAAGTGGTTGGCAGTATTTTCAGTGGCTTGCCGTTTACCCTTCAGGAAAAATCTCAATCGCATTTTATCACACAACAAACTTTGTGAATGTTGATGCGTATGTTGCAGAATCCGTGAACAACGGTACGAGCTTCCCTACTGTCATAAGAGTCACAAACCAGAGTTTTAATGCTAACGCTAGTTGGACGTACCATTACTTAGGCCATGCGGCAGTTACAGGATTCAATTTCCCAGTCTGGACAGATCATCGAAACGGTAACGCTGATGCATACTGGGTTTGCATAAATCGTCCTTCGACATCCGATTCGCCAGACGCGACGTCTTCAGGTGGCGGTGGACGTAAAACTGTTTATTCATCAGACTCGAGATGGCATACCGTCTTTCAATCAAACAATCAAATCACGTATGCAAATTCGACAACAGACGGAGTGTATTGGGGAGACAACTCAAGCATCAGCGGAACAGTTTCTGCAAACACAAAGAGCAGTCCAGCAATCGCGCTCTATCAAAACAACCCACACGTTGTCTTTACGAGCAGCAGTGGTCTCTACTACAATCGGAAGATAAATGATGCCTGGCTCTCTCAGCCTTATCAACTCACGGGACTTAATAGAGAAACTCCTTCGCTTGCAATTGATGATTCAGGCTACGGTCACGTCGCTTTTGCCTATAGCCCCGGAATTGGCGGTGGCCCGAGTCAACATATGATATCGTATGGGAAGTTCAACACCACTGATTCATCGCCAACATTGACTGATGCAGTAACGTTACAATCTTCCGCCAGTTCTATTTCTTCCCCATCGATTGCTTTGAATGCTAATCAGAAAGCTCATGTTGTTTGGTCCTATGGTGGAGATATCTATTACTCGAACAATACTGGTGGATCGTGGTCGGCCAATGAAAATCTAACCAATAATGGCGTATCATCGAATCCAACAATTTGGTGCAACGGATTAGTGACATACGTTGCGTGGCAAGACAATAATGCCGGTGAAATCTACTATCGGACGCGGAACAAGCTCGGCGGTTGGAGTTCAGTGCAAAACATCAGCAATACTTCAGGCTCTTCGACGAATCCAACGATCAATGGTCCCATCGGAGGCTTCCCTGTCATTCTCTGGTCGGACAACACGGGAGGTAACTGGGACATAAAATACAGATGGATGGGCGACGTAACAGTAAACACATATAGCGCAACAAGCGGCGTCTCATCTTATCCAAGCTTCTCCTTCAAGCAAACAGGCACTGACGCGTATCGGATGTATGCAATTTGGACGGAAGGGTCAGGCGCGCCGTATGAAATTCCGCCTGTCACGA
>JBBRUI010000164.1:0-9983 GCA_038247945.1 Bacteroidota bacterium
GCGCTGACGATGCCCGCCGTAACAGTCGAGGTTAAGCCAAGCGGATTACCGATTGCAAGAACCCATTCGCCTACCTGCACGTTATCTGAGTTTCCGAGCGCTGCAACGGGCAAATTCTTTTTATCTATTTTGATGACCGCCAGGTCCGTTGTTGGATCCGTGCCTATCACTTTTGCCTTATAGCGTGTCTTCTGGTTTTCCATCTGCACTTCAATACCGCTTTCATCTGCATCCTCAACGACGTGATTGTTCGTTACGATGTAGCCGTCGGGAGTTACAATTACACCCGAACCCGCACCTTGAGACCGTTCCGGTTCGCGTGGTTTGTTATCCGGACCAAAAAAATGCCAGAAGTCCTGCGGCATATTCCGGTCGTTCTTTTTTCCGGATGTAGTAACGGTGATCGATACAACAGTTGGTGTTACTGCTTTTGACACAGCAACGAAACTGTTGCTTGCTATTTTCAAATCGACATTGTTCGTTATGGGCGGTGCAGAGGCACCAAGTTTAATGTCATCCTTTCCGCCTGCCAGCCCGATTCCCACACCGTTCGTTGAACTCGAAACGAGCAGGGCGCCGAGAATAATTCCGACAGTGATCAGAAACAGTGACGCAAGAATTGATTTCTTTGACATGCTATACTCCTCATATTGTTTCACACAGTTATGTATTACTCCCCACATACATCAATGCTTATAAAATCGCCGCAAAAACCTCCTCGGAACGCAGTCCGCGAAAACCATCAATATGTTGATGAAGGTGTTGACGAAGCGAATGCCTGACTTCTTCATTGACCGATGGCGAGAGATTCAAATCCAAAAGCGATTCAGGATTTTGAATCTCCTGCAACTTCTGTAAAACTTGTAAGGTGGCAGAAGAAATTGTATTCAAACTGGAAGGATGGTGTGAACACTCAGCACAGAAAACGCCTTGGCTGGCTAATGTAAACATTGCATTTCCGTTGATCATCCTCTCCACATCTTTCTCACAGCGCGAACAAATGTACAGATTCGGCTGGAAACCTAACAGGTCTGAAAGCTTTGTCTCAAAGTAATATAACGCAACAAGAGGGCTATTTGTTGCAGTATTAACAAGCTCAAGAGTGTTAAGCAAGAGGATGAAGAGGTTCTTATTCTCTTCCTCGTCTTGAGTTACAATGTCAACAAGTTCTAATGCAGACATTGCGGCATACATCTTCTGCATATCCTCAGAGAGATATCGAAACGACCGTATCGCATCACATTGGGAGAGAAGCTGCAACTCGCGGTTATCATTTTTGTAGATAACAGCAGAGACATACGACATCGGTTGGAGGGCTGAACGGAATTTGCTTTTCGAATCCCTCGCCCCTTTTGCGATAACGGAGACCTTCCCAAATTCGCTTGTGTACAATCTGACGATCTTACTTGTATCGCGATACTTCATTGCAGACAACACAATGGCTTCAGTTTTGACAATCATAATGCGCTCTTGGGCCGGAGTTTGCCTGTGGGAGTTTCGGGGACTTCTTGTTTTCGTAGTCCCGCGATGGATTGCAAAAATGGGGGCTTCAGAATTCCGGCCTCTGTGATGATCGCGGTAATAAATTCGCCCGGCGTAACATCAAATGCAGGCGCAAACACCTGAACGCCCGCCGGAACAATGCGCGTATCGCCAACGTGAGTGATCTCGCGTGGGTTCCGCTCTTCGATGGGAATATTTCTCCCGTTCCTCATATTCGAATCAATCGTCGTGGTGGGAGCGGCAATATAAAATGGTATCCCATGCTGACGGGCAAGCACGGCAAGCACATACGTTCCGATCTTGTTCGCAGTGTCGCCGTTGGCCGCAATTCTATCCGCACCAACAATGACCAGATCAACTTGCCGGGATTGCATCAACAGACCCGAGGTACTATCGGTAATCACGGTTACGTCAACTCCGGCTTTCATCAATTCCCATGCGGTGAGCCGCGCACCCTGAAACAACGGTCGCGTTTCATCCGCAAACACCCGCAGAACATTTCCGTTCTTGGCCGCCGTAGTAATCACTGCCTGTGCGGTTCCGATGCCCGCAGTTGCGAGCGCTCCGGTATTGCAGTGCGTGAGAATGGATGAAGGAAATTGAATGAGAGATGATCCGAACTCACCGATCTTCCTGCATGCCTCAACATCCTCCTGAAGAATTTCCTTCGCCTCAACAAGAAGCAGGCGGCGCATGTTGGGGAGATCAGCATGGTTGTTCCGGTCGAATGCGCGACGCATGCGCTCAAGAGCGGAGAAAAGATTTACTGCGGTTGGACGAGTCTGGGCAAGAAAATTAAAAGCGGTAGAGAATTCTTCGTTTAGCTTGCGGAGGGAATCAACCGTGGACGAGTTTACGGCAAGCACTAGTCCGAACGCAGCCGCAACTCCAATCGCCGGTGCTCCACGGATTTGAAGTTTCCGGATTGCCTCTCCGACAAGTCGATAGTCATCGGTCTCAACATATAGTTCCTGATGCGGCAACTTTGTTTGATCGATGAAACAAAACACACCGTTACGCCACTCAATGGAAACCATCCATCCCCCTTAGTCACCATCGAACTGAGAGAGTGCAAGGAACGCACGGAACCGATCTTGAATTTGTAAATACGTCAGATCGCGCAACCCTTCAAGACTGAACTTTTCAACACAGAACGATGCCATTGCGCTTCCGTAAATTACCGCCTTCTTCAGATTTCCTTCCGAGAGGTCATCCGTTTTTCCCAGCCATCCAACGAACCCTCCTGCGAACGTGTCGCCGGCTCCGGTAGGATCAAAAATGTTCTCCATTGGATATGCTGGCGCAGAGAAAATTGTACTCTCCGTAATCAGCATTGCGCCGTGCTCACCTTTTTTTATGATAACGATTTTCGGACCCATGCCGCGTATGGAACGGGCAGCCTTGATAAGATTTGGTTCCTTGGAAAGCAGCCGCGCTTCTGAATCGTTCAAAATAATCACATCGATGAGTCGCAAGGTCTCCTTCAACGCCTCCAGCTTCCCTTCGATCCAGAAGTTCATCGTGTCGCAGATGATGAGGCGGGGCTTGTCGATTTGTTCGAGCACCCGCCGCTGTAAGACCGGATCGATATTGCCGAGACAAACATATTTGCTTGTGCGGTATTTTTCCGGGATTTTCGGATCGAATTTTTCAAACACATTCAGGTCGGTAGCAAGAGTATCGCGGCTGTTCAAATCGTAATGATACTTGCCCGCCCAATGAAAAGTCTTTCCGTCCTCAATAACTTCCAAGCCCTCAAGATCAATACTCCGTTTGTTCAGGAATTCAGTTCCGGATTTCGGGAAATCCCCTCCTACCACCCCAACCAGACGAATAGGCGCCGTAAAATAACTGGCGGCAACTGAAATGTATGTGGCGGAACCACCCAGCGCGTTTTGCGCCGAACCAAACGGTGTTTCAATCGAATCCAATGCAACAGAACCAACGACAAGAATACTCAAGAGTGCTCGCGGAAAAATGAATGAAATCAAAACCAAATTAAATTACGGAATGCGCGTGCGATTAGCAACAAAACTTCAGGTCATGATGGATGCAATTTCAGCTTCTGTAAGCGGCCGTGTGATGCCATCTTTCAAATCGTCCAACGTAATTGTTCCGATACTCAATCGCCTCAGCCTGACAACTTCGCACCCGGCTTGCTCGAACATTTTTCGTATCTGCCGGTTCTTCCCTTCATGGATTGTTACTTCCCATTCTTTTTTGTCCGGGGAGAATTGTTTGAGAAGCGCGGGATTTAATTTTGTTCCGTCCTTCAATTCCATCGGTGACTCCATTTTCATCCGACTTACATCATTCAAAGGCCGGTCGAGTTCAACTTCGTATGTTTTGGGAATTTTCTCCAGGGGATTGGTGGCCCGCTCGCCAAACCGCGTGTCGTTCGTCAGCAGGAGAAGGCCGGAAGTCTCTTTGTCCAATCTACCGATCGGAAAAAGCCACGGAATATCCTTTGGGAGGAAGTCGTACACGGTTTTTCGCCCGCGTTCATCCGAGCGCGTGGTTACGACACCTGGGGATTTGTTCAGGGCGAGGTAGATGAGGGCTTTCTTTCTTACTTCCTTCCCACTGACAACAATTTTTTCTGTTCGGGGATCGACCCAAATATCCGGTGAATGAACGATCTTCCCCTCAACTTTTACATTTCCATTTCTAATCAACTCCGCCGATTGGGATCGGGAGGCAACGCCGAGTTTTGAAAGCGCTCTCGCCAGAGTAATTTGATTTTTCCCTTCACGCGTATGAGTTGGCATTATTCTCTCTGAAGCAAAAAAAAGCCCGGCTCAGATGAACCGGACCGATTATTGTTTTGGATTCTCCGGCATTGCGGAGGAAATATGTCAGACGGTTTGTTGAGTTTGCATCTTCATCTTTGTCTCACGTTCGCTACGACGGGAGGAAGTTCCGCTAAGGAACGCAATCACGATAGATGCAAGGGAAGCTCCAAAGATAGACGCACCTGCAAGGTCATGGCCGGTATAGATGGAGAAAGTTGATGCCGAGAGGGCGAGAACGGACAGCACAAATACAGCCGTTAGGCCCAACGATGATCGACGAGCTTCTGCCTTCAATACAGTGGTCTCGAGTTCCTGGCGATGTGCGGCTTGTTTTTCTGCCATGGCAATAATTCGTTCGGCAGCGTTCGGAACAGCTTCGTTATATTTTATGAGTTGTTCGGGCGGAGGAAGGGGTCCGGTGAAGACTTGGGCGGTTTGAGAGACCTGAACTTGGTTTGGGCGATTGGGACTCAAGCAGGATGCTCAATTTCTGTTTCTTCCATAGCTCTCAAAATATCTTTGCCAACGGTTTTCCAGTCTGATCCCATCGCAAGACTATCAGCAATCTCGGGCGTGGATGTACTGTTGAATTCTGTGAGTGTATCCCCCCAATCAAGGATGCTCGCAAATCCGACTAAAAAAGTTGGTCTTGCAAACAGGAAGTCCGAAAATGAATCGCTGTCAAATGTGAAACCCATAACATTCTCCAATTGGTTAAAATTCACAAGCAAGTTACCGACGATCTAAACCATAGTCAAGGATAATGGATTCCCTAAACGGGTTATTATGAATTCCGAAACAACAAATTTAATTTTCACTCAATCGTACAAACGATGCAATGCTGAGAGCACAATCCCGCACGAAACTCCCACGTTCAACGATTCACCCGCCCCATACCGGCGGATAACAACCCGCACATCAGCCAATTGTTTCACCTGATCAGAGACGCCCCATGCCTCGTTCCCAAAAACAATCAGCGATTTGTTTTCGTATGTCACGTGATCGAAATGCGTTTCACCTTGCAAATCCGTTACGTATATCTTGTACCCAAGGGATTTCGCTTTCGAAATTGTGGAAAGAAGATCCACCCCTTCTGCGATGGGCAAATGGAATACGCCACCCATTGTTGCCCGAAGAACTTTCGGATTGTACAGCTCAACGGAATTCCTGCCGATCAAAATTCCATTCACGCCAAACCAATCGCACGTACGTACCATGGAACCGAGGTTGCCCGGCTCCCCCACACCGTCAAACGCGACCAGCGTGCATTGACCGTCGGGGCATTGCAGCATCGAGTCCGGAGAAAACTGCCGTTGCCGCAGCACCGCAACAACGCCCTGCACCGTCACGGTTTCCGAAATAGCCTCCATCTCACGCAATGTTATTTCCTGCACGTGCGACGTTTTCCTTTTCAGCGCTTCTAGAACAGATTTGCCCAGATGATGATCTTCAAGGTCACCGGTATAGTATGCTTCCATGATTTGAAAATCGGAGTTGGCTGCTTCATGAACAAAGCGCACCCCTTCCACAATAAACTTTTTATGATCGTCCCGATGTTTCTTGTGCGAGAGTTCTTTCAGTTCTTTTAACTTTACTTTTGTGAGGGACATGCTTTCACCCTAGACGATAAGAATCCATATCCGGAGGAACCGGGTCGTTACTCTTTATATTCTCCCCACACTTCTCTCAATGCATCCGAGATTTCGCCGACGGATGCGTACGCCTCTACACAAATAAAAATATGGGGGATCAAATTTTCTTCCGTCGAAGCAGCCCGGCTTAGCTCGACAAGAGCCTTTTTGACCTCATCACTGTTGCGGGTTGCACGAACTTTCTGCAAGCGCTCAATCTGCTTCTTCCTCACCAACTCATCGACCCGAAGAATTTCAACCTCCGCTTCTTCGTTCGCAATGAAGTCGTTGACGCCCACAATAACTTTCTCTTTGCTTTCAATTGCAAGTTGATAGTTGTACGCGCTCTCGCTGATTTCTGTTTGAAAAAATTTTTGCTCAATTGCTTTCACAGATCCGCCAAGATCGTCCACCCGCCGTATCAACTCCCACGCTTTCTGCTCGATCTCAGCAGTCAACGATTCGAGAAAATAAGATCCCCCGACCGGATCCACTGTGTCGGTAACTCCGGATTCGTGCGCAATAATCTGTTGCGTACGCAGTGCAATCGTTGCGGATGCTTGCGTTGGCAGTGCAAGCGCTTCATCGCGTCCGTTGGTGTGAAGAGATTGACAGCCACCCAGCACAGCAGCAAGCGCCTGCATGGTAACACGCACAACGTTGTTATCAATTTGCTGAGCTGTCAAGGTTGCGCCTCCGGTCTGGGCATGAAAGCGGAGCTTCATTGTCTCTTCCTTCTTTGCGCCGAAGCGTTCCTTCATAATCTTTGCCCAGATTCTCCTCGCCGCCCGGAATTTTGCAATCTCTTCAAAAAAATTATTATGGGAGTTGAAGAAGAATGAAAGCTGCGACCCGAACGTATCAACATCGAGGCCTGCATCCACGGCCGCCTGGACATACGCAATCCCGTTCGCCAGCGTGAATGCAACTTCCTGCACCGCCGTCGATCCTGCTTCACGGATATGATAGCCGCTGATGGAGATCGTATTCCAGCGGGGGAGATTCTCGCTCGCCCATCGGAAAACATCCGTTACAAGGCGCAACGAAGGGCCGGGCGGATAAATATGCGTGCCGCGTGAAATGTATTCTTTGAGGATATCGTTCTGAATCGTTCCGGAGATTTTCCGAATGTCGGCGCCTTGCTTTTTCGCAACCGCAACATACATGCACAAGAGAATTGCTGCAGTCGCGTTGATCGTCATCGAAGTCGTAACGCTGCTCAACGGAATGTTATCGAAGGCAATTTCCATATCCGCCAGCGTATCGATTGCCACGCCCACCTTCCCGACTTCGCCTTCAGCAAGCGGATGATCGGAATCGTATCCGATTTGAGTCGGAAGATCGAAGGCAATAGAAAGTCCCGTGGTTCCCTGACTCAGGAGATATCTGTAGCGTTTGTTCGATTCCTCTGCCGCCCCAAACCCCGCGTACTGCCGCATGGTCCAGAATTTTCCCCGATACATTGTCGGATAAATGCCCCGCGTAAACGGATACTCTCCTGGAAATTCAATTGTCTGATCACTCTGCGGCTGCTGAATGTACAAGCGTTCGACAGGAATTCCCGAATCCGTAGCAAAGTTCTTTCGCCGTTCTCCGTAACGTCCGACCACTGGTTTTACTTTGCTTTCTTCCCGGAGAGATTTTTTTTGTTCGGGGGATAACGACATTCGATTGCGAGGTTGATGGTAGTAATCTGAAGAAATGATAACCAAGAGGAATGCGAGATGCAACCCTTCGACTTCGTCCCGCCAAAAGAGGGAGGGACTGCGCTCAGGATGACGCGGGCAATCTGACCAACGTCCGGGTAAGTTCAGCGCCACAGAATTCTATTCATCGTCTCTCCATCCGATTCAAAGATGATCGCTCCTTCTTCGTCGGTGCGAAGGGGCTCAACGTTCATCGCCCGCAATCGCCCCAACACATCTTCCGATGGATGATTGAATTTGTTATGAAGTCCGACAGAAATAATTGCATGCTTCGGTTTCACAGCATCAAGAAATTCCTGCGTGCTGCTGGTGATACTTCCGTGATGGCCTGTTTTGAGAAGAGTAGATTGAAGGAAGTCGCCGTACGATAGAACAATCTCCTCTTCGGCATCACGCTCGGCATCGCCTGTGAACAGTATAGATGTCCATCCGTAACAAAGCTTCAACACCACAGATGTGTTGTTGAGATTCGCATGCAGATGTGAGGTGTCGGCATCGATGTGCGCCGGGGTGGGGTAGAGAATGTACAGTTTCGCTTCACCCATTTGGATTGCAGACAGACCTTTTCTCGCCGTGTCGACTCTGCAGTTCTCCTTCTGCAACGCGTCTGCATATTCACGATAGATAGGATCCCGCGCCGGCTGCCCGCTTTCCAGGACTGTGTTCACATCAAACGATTTGAAAACAGAAGCGAAACCTCCGATATGATCGGCGTGAGGATGAGAGGCAACCACATAATCGATCTTTTCAATTCCTCTGCGCCTGAGAAACGGCACGACGATCCGCTCACCCGAATCGTAGTCGCCCGCTCGTGGCCCTGCGTCTATCAACATCGTCTTGCCATCGGGGAACTCAACCAATGCGGCATCACCCTGGCCTACATCAATAAAACTTACGCGCAGCATTCCTTCGCGTGACTTCTCCGAAGGAGATGTCGATACAAACAGCAGGATATTCAGCGAGACGAGCAATGCGATAACCATTTTTCTTGCAATACTTCCGAGGTGAAGATGGAACAAAACTCCCAGCGCAGCAAAATAGGGAATTGCATGAACCGGCCTGAACTGCAGCGTTTCAACGTACGCCCATGAAAGTCCGCCACTGATTTTTGCGGCAGCAAGCGAGAAAGAGAGAAGCAATCCGTTTACCGCTGCAAATGCATCAGCAACAAAGAAACCAACCCAACCGAGCAGCGACGAAACGAATCCCAGCATGACGCTCGCTCCGACTATTGGCAAAATTATTCCGTTAGTAAGCAGCCCGACCACGGAAACTTTTCCAAAGTAATAGGCTGTCAAAGGCAGCGTGCCCAGAGTGGCGACGAGAGAAACTGCGGCTACTCTCAGCAAAAAGACGCCTGCTTTGTTGCCAGGATTGTCGATCTGAATTTTCGAAATCCACGCGTTGAGTATGGGATACAGGTAAATAATTGAAAGCACGGCAAGGAATGACAATTGAAAACCAACGTCAAATAACTGACGGGCATCGTAAGCGAGAATCACGAGTGCCGCCACACCGAGCGAGTTCAGTGCGTTGGACTTTTCTCCCAGTATTTTTCCAAAGAGAATAATCAAGGTCATCACCGTGGCACGGACAATCGGCGGCTGGCTGCCTGTTAAGACCATGTAGAAGAGAAGTACAAGACTTGTGAGAATGATAGTGAGGTTTCGCGGAATTCGGAGAAGGCCGAAAGCTATACTAAAAAATGCAAACACCACGACAACATTCGAACCCTATACTGCAAGGATATGCGCAATGCCTGAGTTTATAAATGCTGTCCGGGTCGCGTAAGGAATCCCGCCGCGCTCGCCGATAAAAATACCTTTCAACAGTTCCCCTTCTTCCCCGCCGATTGTTTTGTCGATGAGTGAAAGGATATAGAAGCGGACAGGCAACACAACATGCCGTATCAATCCATCAAACATTCCTTCCGTGTGAGTCGAATCGATTATTGAGACATTCTTATATCCTCGTACTCGCATGAGCAGCCCGATACCCTGAGCTTCGTAGTATGCCCGGGAATTGAACTCGCCGGGATTTCTTTCTTCAGAGGGACGATACAACTGTGCTGTGAGTTTAACTCTGCTTCCGTAGATGAACGGCATGGCAACAGAGTCTTTCCTCTGCCGAGTTAGCGTAACAAGAACACTCGGCTGAGTCTCGAGCAAAACCTGCGGTTCTTCCAAATATTCCAACCGGAAAAGAAATCTGGTTCTGTTTTCTACGGTTGAAGGTGCTTCAATAATGCGCCCTACAATTGTAACTGGCCGGGAGAGCAACGAATCGCTGAGAGCGGGACTGGAGACTGTGTCGAAATGAATCTTGGTTGCACCAACAGAGAGAATCAGAGC
>JBBRUI010000165.1:0-9970 GCA_038247945.1 Bacteroidota bacterium
ATCCTGCCACACCATCAATGTTGCTTCAGGCTGTGTTCCGATCAATGTCGCATTTCCCGGAAACGTTGCGCGCACGGAGGCGATTGCCGCTTCCGACCCGATGATGTTCTTTGGTGTGAGAGGGAGATGAATGTTGTTCTTGTAATTATTGATTACTGCGCCGATCCGATTATTCTTATCGGTGCTGACAATAATCTCGCCGTTATGAACCGGAATTCCCTGATAAGTCTGAGCAAACCTAATGTGTGAACCGCCTTCGACGCGTCTGCTCTGTTGCAATGACAAATCGGAATTCACATCAGCAATTTGGAAGGTTTCAGCATTTTCCGCGACAAATGATCGGGCGAGCTGCGTTTCCGTCGTCCCAACTTTCGAATAGTTGAGGTCGTACATTGCACGAGTAACGCCCGCTGCGTCGATTCGGCGCTGTACGGAATCACCTGCGCGAGCCGGTAAAACTGCCATAAACAAGCTTGCAAGCAGGAAAGCCGCTTTACAGATACGTATGTGCGCTTCTCTAAACATGTCTGAATTGATTTCTCTTGTTGGGCTTCGCAATGTAAAGGAGTTGTAATTGAGCGCGAAGCAGTAGAAATGTAACTGTGACAAGATAAACTATCCCGGCACACTTTCAAGTGTTGACAAACACAAATTGAAGAAAGTAAAATCAAAACCATGTAAAAACTACAACGGTTGAATTCCAAGCGTGCTTTGCTTAGCTTTTGTCCATGGAAACTGCCGGACGTCATACCCAGGACCTCTCCTTAAATACCGACATCGTTCAGAAACTTCTCGTTGATTTCATCCGCGATGAAACACACAACGCCGGATTTAAGAGAGGTGTTATCGGGCTTTCCGGCGGAATCGACTCTACAGTTGTTGCCTACCTGGCAGCTAAAGCGTTAGGTGCGGAGAATGTTCTGGGTGTGATTATGCCTTACAAGACCAGCAACACGTCCAGTAAAACCGATGCTGAACTTATTGCGCGGGAGTTGCATATTCCAACCGAAACAGTGGATATTACTCCCATGATTGATGCGTATCTTCAGAATGGGAAGAGAACTGATAATTTGCGGGCCGGAAATCTTATGGCGCGTCAACGGATGATTGTGCTTTATGATTTATCGTTTCGGGACCACGCACTCGTTATCGGCACAAGCAACAAGACGGAAATTTTTCTCGGTTACGGAACATTGTTCGGCGATATGGCCTGTGCACTTAATCCCGTTGGCGATCTGTACAAAACTCAAATCTGGCAGCTTGCAGAATCATTGGGCATTCCCAAAAATCTGATAGAAAAAAAACCTTCGGCCGATTTATGGGAAGGGCAGACAGACGAAGACGATTTCGGTTTCTCCTACCAGAAGGCAGATCATCTTCTCTATTTTATGATTGATGAACGGAGAAGCATTACGGAACTCAAAGAGATGGGTTTTGAATCTGAACTTATTGACCGTGTGCGGGCAATGGTTATTAAAAACCAATTCAAACGTCGACTGCCTTTGATCGCAAAAGTTTCCAATCGAACAGTGAATGTCGATTTCCGATATCCCCGCGATTGGGGAATATGAAGGAGACGATTCAGCCCGGTTCTCTCTACGTCGTCAGTACTCCGATCGGCAATCTCGATGATATTACGCTGAGGGCGATTCATATTCTTTCCGGGGTCGACATTGTTGCGGCGGAAGATACGAGGAAGACGAAATTTCTTTTGGATCATCTTTCAATTTCAAAACCGCTCAGGAGTTATTACTCGTACAACGAAAGCCGCCGTATCCCTGAATTGATTGCCGAACTAAAGCAACAGAAATCCATTGCAGTGGTAACGGACGCGGGCACACCCGGAATCTCGGATCCGGTATATCTCCTGGTTAGGACTTCGATTGAAAATGGAATTCCTGTAATACCTATTCCGGGAGCGAGCGCGGTGCTGGCTGCATTGGTTGCCGGAGGTTTGCCGATGGACAGATTTGTGTTCGAAGGTTTTCTTCCGGTGAAAAAGGGAAGGAAGACGAGATTTGAAGAATTGAAAGACGAAACCCGCACCATAGTTATTTATGAATCTCCATTCAGGGTTGAACGAACGCTTGAAGATGTCTTCAAGTATTTTGGTGACCGCCGAGTTGTCATTGCCCGTGAGTTGACCAAGAAATTTGAAGAAATAAAACGCGGAAGCGTTTCAGAAATTCTCGCTCAAATTAAATCGACCACCCCGAAAGGGGAGTTTGTAATTCTCATTGAAGGTGTGCGATAACTGTTGTATCGCGGACTAGCAGGCTGTTGAAAAACAAAATCATCGTCACGCTGAGCGGAGTCGAAGCGTGAAATTGAGGCACATGACAGGGTTCGACTTCGCTCACCCTGACGCAGATTGCATTTGACCAGACTTTTTCAACAACCTGCTATAATGTAGAACTGTTCTTATTATAGAGATATTTCTGCCATGCCAACCAAAAATAATTCGGAGCCCTACATCAGCAATCTTACTCATCAGATCCTGTACGAGATCAATATTCGCGTTCTATTGAACGAGCTTTCCGAACAGTCGGGGAAGCGGGTAACGCTCGACAAAATTCCCGACTCACTCATCGATGAATGGGCTGAGTTGGGCTTCGACGCCGTTTGGTTGATGGGCGTCTGGTCCGCGGGGAAGCTTGGTATCAAAATCGCGCGTGAAGACGCCCCGTTGAGCGAAACTTACAAACGTGCGTTGCCCGATCTTAGCGAGGAAGATGTCATCGGTTCGCCGTACGCAGTTCAAGCATACACTATTTCCAGGACCCTTGGCGGACCTAAGGCGCTGGAAACGCTTCGCAAGAAGCTCGACAAGAAGGGAATTGGTCTTGTGCTCGACTACGTTTGCAATCATACGGCACGCGACAACAAGTGGGTGATTACGCATCCTGAGTATTACATTGGCGGCAGTGAGGGTGAGGAAACCGAAATGCCCGACTATTATTTTAGAACGCGGACTGAAAGCGGAGAGCGGACAATTGCTTTTGGCCGTGATCCCTACTATTCCGGCTGGACTGACACTGCGCAACTGAATCCTCGCCATCCCGGTGCGCGTGCAGCGATGATTGAAACGTTGCTGGGGATAGCCGACCTTTGCGACGGAGTCCGCTGCGACATGGCTATGCTGCTACTCAATGAGGTTTATCTGAATTCCTGGCGTGAGCGTTCGGTGCCGGTGAATGCCGAACCTGTCGAAAGCGAATTTTGGGGAGATGCAATTGATGCCGTGCGAATGAAATTCCCGGGGTTCCTGTTTATTGCGGAGGCGTATTGGAATCTCGAATGGCAGTTGCAGCAACTCGGTTTCAATTTTACGTATGACAAAACCCTGTACGACCGATTGTTGAAAGAAGGTGCAAGCTCTGTTTACGACCATTTGAAGGCGGAGATAGCGTATCAGCAACACCTTGCTCGCTTCGTTGAGAATCATGATGAGCCGCGCATTGCACAGGTTCTTCCGGCCGAACCGTGGCAGTACGCAGCGGCAACAGTTGCAGCAACTGTACCCGGAATGCTCCTCCTACATGAAGGCCAGATAGAAGGACGAAAAGTCAAGGTTCCTGTTCAACTCGGACGACGTCCCCACGAAGAACCATCCATTCCCACTAAAGCCTTCTACAAAAAACTTCTCTTTTGTCTCAAACAGGAAGTAATCAAAAATGGAGAATGGCGTCTCCTTCCTGTGCATGCGGGCTGGCATGACAACTATTCCTACCAAAATATTCTCTCCTTTTCTTGGCGGAAGGAAAGCAGCTTCCGTTTGATTGTTGTGAATTACGCTCCGCTCAACTCGCAGGCGTATGTTGAACTTAGCGCTGAGTTGCTTAGTAGGATCTCAGGTACATCATTTGAGTTTAGGGATTTGATGAGTTCAGCAGTGTATGTTCGTGACCGTCACGGACTCCAGACTAAAGGAATGTATTTCGATCTTGCTGGATACGGATTACACATTTTTGAAGTTAAGAGAGCAAGATAGGTTCTTGTGTATGTAAGTAATACTTTCCGTTCGCAACAACCACCCATCGTCTTTAACAAACGATGGGCTTTTTTTGCTTCTCCCCGGATATTGACAACACGACATATTTGTCGTATATTCTTTTGAGTGATTTTCTGAGTACAGAAAGAGTATTGCCGTGAACCCCAGAACCGCAGCGTTCAATAAACCATCTTCTCCGCCGACTGCGCTTATTCCCTATTCGAAGTTGCTGGAAGAATTTAAAATGGCTCCGCACGGAAAGCTTTTTTGTCTTCACGGCGACCGGAGTGTATTTCGTCTTTCACTGTATGCCGCATCTCATGTCCTGATGGCGGGCCTTCCGATTGTGTTGGTAGATGGAACCAACCGTTTCGACGTCTATTATATAGCTGAGTTTGCCCGGCGGGCATCTGCAAGCAAATTTGCCCAGCAAAGAAAAACGCCTGACCAATTGCTGCAGAATATTTTTATCTCGCGTGCCTTTACCTGTTATCAAATGGAAGCGGCAATCACCGAACGCCTTCCTGCATTTTTGAAAAAGAAACATTCCTCCATTGTCATCATTTTCGGTTTACTGGATACATACTACGACGATCAGGCCCCGTTGTTTGAAGTAAAAGCCAGTGTGCAACGCGTTATCATTGCCCTGCACAAACTGAAGCAGCAAAACATTTCCGTATTGCTCGCGTCGCTTGATATGAAACCGGAATCGAAAGAACGCAATGCTTTATTCCCAAAACTGACTCTGGCTATGGACGAAGTATTCAGTATTACGTCGGGGCCGAACGGACAATATGTGGTGCGTGATAAACTTCCTTACACCCAAAACAGAAATCAAATTCGCGGATGATAATTTTCTTTGAAGAGAGGTTCTCTATGGGAAGAACAGTTCCGACATTTACCATGGTCATCCAGCAGGAGATGGAAAGCTGGTCCAAGTTTCGCCGGGGATTAAGAAAAGAAGATCAGGATGCGCTCGATGAATTATTCCGGACAGCCCGAATGCAACTGGCAAGCAGTGCATATGCCGCACGCCCTATTCCGTTTGAAAGCATTGTCATGTCCATGATGGTGGCTCAGCAACGTGAGATTAAAGAGTTGAAGAAAAAATTAGAGAGGTTGGAATGCATCGCTCTTAGTTCGATAAAGAGCGCCGTTTAACGATAAACTTCTTTTCGATGCTTCACACGATAAATGTTTACATGTTTTTCGTCTTCATCAATTTCGAACAAAAACGGTAATTCCCGCTCCGGACTCTATAACCTTTTTCACCATGTAGTTTCTGAACGCCAAATGGTTTTGGATTCTCAGCGAGATGAGAGATGCGTATTGCGATTTTTTCAATCTCACTGTTTGGCAAAGCGTTGAGGTCGCGTTGCGCTGACGCTTAATGATTATTCTGTATTCCACGCTTTGCGAGATATTGACTGGGGGTTAAATCTTTGCCACGTATTTTTTTTGCTGTTTCTAAATCGGTTTGGTCTTCCAGAAGTTCGACAAGTTCAGAAAAATTGGGATTCTTTCGGAGACGTTCCCAATTTTTTCGTGAAATTCGTACGTCTGATTTTGATTTTGTGATCATAACTCCTCCTGTGAAAAATGTACAACATCCGGCTCTGCTTAGCAATAATGGTTAGGAGGTTTTTTTGGAAAATGTAATCACGGGCTGGCTCTTCGATATATATCCATCGCCCAAAGGAATTACCCTTTGGCTGATTGACCAGCGTGGAGCGAAGCATTGTGCGTCCGTACCTTTTACGCCCTGGTTTTTCATGCGAGTCGGTGATGAGGATGCGCGGCGGGCAGTGGATGTAGCAAAGTCATTTCCTTTTCCCGTGACGTTCACACAAGAAGCACAACGGGAGATATATTCCAATCAGGAGTGCAAAGTTCTTCGCGTCAACGTCCATGACACGACGCAGTTGAGAAATGTAGTGTGGCGTCTTGAACGTCATTTCCCGCATTTCGTCTTTTTCAATTCCGATATTCCTGCACAGCAAATCTTTTTTTATAGTACCGGGCTTTTTCCGCTCGCTTATGGTGAGTATTGCATTCACGACGGAACATTGATGGGATGGAAGCTGGACGACACGCTCGATTCAATCAATTATTCTGTTCCTCCTCTTGTTACTCTAACACTAAAAAACCAACCCGACTTCATCTCGCCGAAATTCCGCAAGCATTATCAGTTGGAAGTGAGCTATGAGGGCGACACGTTTTGTCTTGAAGACGAAAAGCCGGCTGAAATTCTCCATTCATTGAACCGTCATCTTCGCCGCTGTGACCCGGACATTATTCAGACTGAATATGGAGACGCTATTCTGATGCCGATGCTCGCACGGCTTTCTTCTGAACATAAAATTCCACTGCTCCTCAACCGCGATGAACATGCCGGCTACAGCACAACGCATGAGTCAAGTTATTTTGTGTACGGAAAGATTGTGCATAAGGACGGCGCGTTTGAACTTGCCGGACGCTGGCATCTCGATGTCGAAAATTCTTTTATGATGGGTGAAGCAAGTCTCGACGGGATTGTTGAGATCGCCCGCCTTACACAACTCCCGGTCCAGCATCAATCTCGTTCAACCATTGGCACTGCGCTCTCATCCATGCAACTCTCCTGGGCATACCGGAATAGCTACCTGATTCCGGCGAAGAAGCGTGAGCCGGAAGATTTCAAATCCGCGGCAACACTGTTGCTTGCTGACCGCGGCGGATTAATCTTTCAGCCGCTGATGGGATTTCATGAAGAGATTGCAGAGTTGGATTTTGTATCCATGTATCCCTCGATTATGGTGCAGCATAATGTTTCGCCCGAAACGGTGAATTGCCAATGTTGTTCAAATGAATCTGTCCCGGAATTGAAGTATACACTTTGTGAGAAGAGAATCGGGATCGTTCCTTCAACTCTCAAACCGATTGTCGAACGACGGTCGTTGTACAAGAAAGAAAAGAAGCGGCTTCGGAAACTCGGAGACGAACGCTGGCATCTCTATGACCATCGGCAGAATGCGCTGAAGTGGATATTGGTCTGCTGCTTTGGATATCTGGGATACAAGAATGCGCGCTTCGGAAAAATTGAAGCACATGAATCGGTGAATGCATTTTCACGGGAGAAGATTCTGCGCGCCAAGGAGATTGCAGAATCACAAGGCTATAAATTTATCCACGCAATTGTTGATTGCATGTGGTTGAAAAAGGACGGTGCGACGGAAGCGGATTACGAACGGCTCTGTGTGGAGGTGAAGGCAGCTACAAACATTGAGATATCGTTGGAGGGGATTTACAAATGGATCTTGTTTCCTTCATCTAAAATGGATCCCAATATTCCAACCGCAAACAAATATGTGGGATATTATTCCAATGAAGAAATTAAAATACGCGGCATTGAAGTCCGGCGCCGAGACACTCCGTTGTTCATCAAGCACATGCAAGGGAAGATGCTCGAAGTCTTCAAACCGGCGAAGAGCGTTCGTGAAGTGGAAGCACTCGCTCCTGCAGCACTCGCAGCAGCAAAAGAATTCATTGATCTTCTTTGGTCGGGACAAGCGGACCCGCTTGAGCTCGTTATTCGCCGGCATATTTCCCAATTGGCGGATGAGTATACAAACAATAGTGCGAATGCAGTTGTGGCAAAGGCGCTCGATGAATCGGGGATTAAATTACAGCCGGGTGAAATGATTGAATATATCCTTCTTGACTCCACCGGAAAGAAAAAACCGGAGAAAGCCAAAGCCCTCGCCCTTTACGCACATGATGACGGATATGATATTGTGAAGTATACTGAGATGGCTTTGAAAGCAGTTGAAACATTGCTTCTGCCGTTTGGTTACGACGTTCCCACGTTGCAGGAAATTTTCAATGTTGGTTCTCACCCAAAGCGCGCTAAAAAAAATCCCACAATTCCACTTGCCTCCAACTCAAAAAAGGGGCGACACTCTGAATCTCTCACTCTTGACTTCTAACTCTTTTTGATTATATTATTAGCACTCTAATCGTGAGAGTGCTAAGGCTCCCACTAACTGCTTGTAACAAAAGCATTTCCAACCACATCAATAAAAGGAGAATCCATGAAAATGAAACCATTAGGGGATCGAGTTATTGTAAAACCCGCCGCCGCGGAAGAAAAGACCAAAGGTGGAATCATTCTGCCGGATACGGCAAAAGAGAAGCCCGTCATCGGTGAAGTCGTTGCAGTTGGGCCCGGCAAAGTCACGGACGATGGCAAGAAGCTTACGCCGGAAGTAAAAGTCGGCGACAAAGTTTTGTACGGAAAATATTCCGGTACGGAAGTGACTGTTGAAGGAGAAGAATACCTCATCATGCGTGAAGCAGATATTTTCGCAATTGTATAATTGAACTGAACGAATAACCACTTAAGGGAGATTCATCTATGGCAGCTAAAAATATTCAGTACGGCTTTGATGCCCGTACGTCTCTCAAGCGCGGTGTTGACCAGCTTGCAGATGCAGTGAAAGTAACATTGGGTCCGAAGGGACGCAATGTTGTTATTGATAAGAAATTTGGCGCACCGACAATTACAAAAGACGGTGTAACAGTGGCAAAGGAAATTGAGCTCGACGATCCACTCGAAAACATGGGCGCCCAGATGTTGCGGGAAGTCGCATCGAAGACATCCGATGTTGCGGGTGACGGAACAACAACGGCAACCGTTCTCGCGCAAGCCATCGTTCGTGAAGGCTTGAAGAACGTTGCAGCGGGCGCAAACCCAATGGACCTCAAGCGCGGCATCGATATTGCAGTTGCGAAAGTTGTCGAAGGGCTCAAGGAACTTAGCAAGCCGGTCGACAAGACCAGCAAGAAGGAAATTGCACAGGTCGGCGCAATCTCGGCAAACAACGATACGATCATCGGCGATCTCATTGCTGATGCGATGATGAAAGTCGGAACCGACGGCGTTATCACTGTCGAAGAAGCAAAGGGTACAGACACACAGATTGATGTTGTTGAAGGCATGCAGTTCGACCGCGGCTATCTCTCACCATATTTCGTGACGGATGCGGAGACGATGGAAGCTGTACTTGAAAATCCGATGATTCTCATCCACGACAAGAAAATCGCCTCGATGAAAGACCTTCTCCCGATTTTGGAGAAAGTCGCTCAGACCGGAAGTCCCATTCTCGTCATTTCGGAAGATGTCGAAGGCGAAGCTCTCGCAACACTTGTTGTAAACAAGCTGCGCGGAACACTTCGTGTTGCAGCGGTGAAGGCTCCGGGTTTCGGTGATCGCCGCAAAGCAATGCTCGAAGATATTGCAATCCTGACAGCCGGCACAGTGATCTCGGAAGAGCAAGGCTACAAGCTCGAGAACGCAACCATCAGCTATATGGGTAAAGCGAAGAAGGTCTCGATCGACAAAGATAACACGACCATTGTGGAAGGCGCGGGCAAGAAGGAAGATATCAAGAAACGTATCAATGAGATCAAAGCACAGATCGAGAAAACTACATCTGATTACGATCGTGAAAAGTTGCAGGAGCGTCTTGCAAAACTTTCCGGCGGCGTTGCAGTGTTAAAGATCGGTGCAGCGACTGAAGTTGAAATGAAGGAAAAGAAAGCCCGCGTTGAAGATGCATTGCACGCAACACGTGCTGCAGTCGAAGAAGGAATTGTCCCGGGCGGCGGTGTTGCATACCTCCGTGCAGCGACGAAACTCGACGGCATTAAGTCGGTGAACGAAGATCAGGCGACAGGCATTGAAATTGTTCGTCGTGCGCTTGAAGAACCGATTCGCCAGATTATTGCAAACGCCGGTCTCGAACCTTCTGTTATTGTTAACAAGGTGAAGGAAGGAAAAGACGACTACGGGTTCAACGCATTCAATGAGCAATACGAAAACCTGATTAAGTCGGGCGTTATTGACCCGACAAAGGTTTCACGTACCGCGCTTGAGAATGCGGCATCTGTTGCATCGTTGCTCCTCACGACTGAAGCAACGATCGTTGAGAAGCCCGAAGA
>JBBRUI010000166.1:0-9863 GCA_038247945.1 Bacteroidota bacterium
GCCATGCCGCCCGTCATTCGAATGTCGCCGAGTCCGCCGCCACTTCCTCCGTCGAGCTGAACCATCTTTCTCGTGTAGAGGCTGCCGTTCATCTCAATAGAATAAAACAAAACGCCCGCAGCGCCGTTGCTTATCCATGGAATAGAATATTCGCCCGGGGTCAGTGAAAAACTCCGGGCATCGATTCTCTGGCCGAGAATATTGTGAACCTGAATTGTTACCAATGCAATCTGCCGGATTGCGAAGCCGATGTTGGTGGAAGGATTAAAAGGATTCGGATAATTTTGCCGCACGGAAAACACGGATGCCAAGTCTTGTTGCTCATCTACACCATTGCTTGTGAATGTGAACGACCAGGCGCCATTGCTGCCGCTAAATACTGTGTAGCGCTCACTGTTATTTGTATTCACGATGTCGATACGAGTTGAGTCGAGCGCCGCAAGCGTGACCGTATCGCGGACAACCCCGCTTACAGTCACGGACTGGCTGAACGCGGGCAATGCAATAAATGCCGCGAGAAAGGGAAAGAATATTTTTTTAGTGAAGGTCAGCATTTGATGCGGCCAATGATTCTCCGGTTTAGATTTTTGTGACTCTGACAGAGAGGATTCTCGGCGGATAACGGAAAGGAATACCTGAGAAGGAAGGCCGTAAACCTGGAGAGGGAACCTCAAGTGTAAAAGAACGCAGACTTTCCGGTTGAAACGTATGGAGATGTTGAACTAAAAACAAGGCACCTCCCAGCTCGTTCCACATGAGCGATCATGGAGTTCTGCTGCGGAACGCAGAATTACCTGTCAAACGCGTACCGGAGAAAGAGGTGACTACCTTCTCTCTTTACGGAAACCAGCGATGCCCACAGAGGATTGTCGGGAGCGAAAATCCGTTGTGCGACTATTCCCAATCGTTCCATTGAACTCACCCGCCCGGCTATGTGAGGAGCGAGAGTCAGGAACAATTCATCCATCCAACCATCTTCAAACAAATCGCCCATCAGTTGGGGTCCGCCTTCAACCAGAATTATTTTGCTCGAAGGCCGGACAACTTCAATCGCGTCGAAAATTTCACGAGCAGTCAAAAAACCGGAGTCCCGCGGTGCAATCACTTTAACCCATACAGGCATTCTCATTTTCCTGATCCGCTCCTCTCCCGCCTTCGTCGTAACAATCAGGACCTCAACTTTTCCCGAGGTGAACAACGGCATCGAAAGATCGAGACTGGCGCTTGCACTCACAACCACGTTCAAAGGAGTCGGAGTTTCCGTAATGTTCTTGCGCAAAGAATTGTACGCAGACGTAAGAGCCGGGAAGATATGTTCAGCGGTCCAGATGTGCCGGGGAGAAGCACGCAACGTTCCCGCTCCGACAATCACCACCTCTGCCACCGAGCGCAGCAGTCCCATCACGGCGCTGTCATGTTCGTTGGCCCCGCTAATAACATCGCCGATTGCTTTGCCCGGCGCATCAAGGGCAACAACTCCATCAATGGTGCTAACGAAGTTGCTGATGACATACGAACGGCCGGGACGTAACGGAAAGCCGAGGCGCCCGAAGAATGCGGAGAGTTCGGGAGGTAACGGCAAGTCAGTTCCGCGTCTTGAATCGAAAAGCAACTCTAATGGGGGAAGGGGATTCATCTCGAATGAATGCTGATTTAGACCAGCATAGAATAGAAAGAATGAGAGACTTGTGCAAGCCGCTTTGGTATCTGGTGCTGGCGCGTGAACGGGACCTCGCTATATGAAAGCAGGTTGCACGATCTCCTTGATGAAAGCAGCGAACTCTATCCGCCGCCTTCCACCCTCACGACCAAACGCTTCCTGCTTAAAAGGAGTTAACTACTCTTTCATCCTTTCGGTCCATTTCTTTCCGCACGAAGCATTTGTATACTTCTTCATAGTCTATCTGATAATCCGAATTAGAAGTTTGGGACGAAGGGAATCCATCCACGCTAAAGGTTAGCTTTCCCGCCGGCATCCGAGGAAGGTAAATTCAATCATCTCATTTGAGGTTCATATGTCTGACACCAATGAAGACCCTTTGGTAAAATGCACCGATGCAATAAGAGGTGTGGGTATCAATATGGACAGAACGCACAGGACTGTTGGTTCGCTTCGCTGGGGAGGAATGGACGCGACGGTAAAGCTTACAAGCTTATACAACACAAAAGCCCCCCATGGTGCAGTGAAAGACGATTTGCCGGTCAGTCTCGAGAACTGTGAATTGTGACAGGACGTTGTGTGTTTACAGGCAACCCCCTCGTTCTTTCGCCCCACCATGAACGTTTACGAACAATAAACTCCACAGTCTGATACCGCGCTCGTTCCTGTCTCAACTCCAACCCTTTTGCTTGAGAAATTAGAGAACAACCGCGTGCAGCTTTGTCACGGAGAGATTTGTTGAGAGCGCTTCCACGTTTCAAGCCACTCCCACAGCCGCAGCAACATCGGAGTTGCCATCATTGATCCACCAAAGCCGATAAACCTTCGCGTGACAATGTTCGAGGGCGAGATGTCAACACGCTTCAGCTTCGCAAAGTTTATTTCCACACCATATGCATTGGCAAGCCCGCTCAAATATCGGTTGATTGTTTCGATCGCTTTTGATTCAACGCGGCCCACAGTTGTGAACAAGGTATCGCTGCCATCGAATTGTACGCTGTCGTAGGCGCGGCCGAGCGAATCCAGAAGATACTTGAGCAATCTATCCGCCTGCATCGCATCAACCCATACATTCAAATCGCGCCGGACTTCCGGACGTTCGTTCAGCCGGCGGCGCAAGGCCTCTTGCGAAAGCAGCGCAGCTTCGGCAATGGGTTGGATGTTCTGATTGAGCGTCTTGAAAAAAGAATTTCTTCGTAACGATTTGAAACGAACGGGGAAGAATTTAAGCTCGTGTATTATTTCTTCGACAGACACGGCGTAGCCACCCATTGTAATAAATGGCGTGGAGAGTTGCGGGGCGAGCGCAACTCTCACGTTCTCAACATCATCAGCGCGTATGCCGAAGAATCCTTCTTGCCGGTGTCCGGCAGAATCTGTTCGCATAATCGCAAGAAGGGTGTCTGCAAGAATGCGGAACATCACCGAATCCATTGCAACCGGATGCGTAAATAATTGATTCAAATAGAGTGTCGCGAAGTGTTGTTCCTCCCGCCTTTTCAGTTTCCGCTGAACAGTCGCTTGCCGATCCCGGATACTCTCTTTCGCAAAGTTTGCATTCGTGGATTTGTCGAGCGCTTGAAAGACCGTCCAACCCGATTCACTCGCATAAGCCGCCCGCGCTTTCCCCGGTGAGTCAAGCGCATAGACAGCTTCTTCATACTCGGGCATCAGATCACCGAAGTTGATTGAGATTGTATCGTGCGAAATAATCCCTTCAGTCGAAAGCGGATTCCTTATGTTGGCCGATTGGGAGTTGAGGAGTTCCGCTAATCGTTCGGCATTCTCTTTCGAGTCCATAACGAACGTGTTAAGCTTGAGCGTCAATGCATATCGCTGTAAGCCTACGGTAACTGCTTCAGGCTGTACGGAGATTTTGCTCATTACGTCCATGCGATACAATTCGTCACGGGCCATCAATCGCTCCAGCGCCTTCAGCGATGAAGAAGTTTTAGGATTCTGAGCGAAACCTTCATCGGCAGCTTTCATCGACATCAGTTTTTCTGCAACGAGAGAAACCAATGCTCTGATCTTTGCCGAGTCTCGGGCGGCGGGTTTGTCTTTGTCAGGCCAGGGCATGAGGTCGATACGCTCCAGAAAATCCCTGACGGTAATTGTTCGAGGCCCTATTCGCGCAAGTATTTCATTGTCATCAGCACTTCGTAGTTGTTGAGCTTTACTGCGAACAGAAAGAGTACACTCTCCAATGCTGATTAGTAAGACCCACAGGACAACGATTCGAACAGAAGCTATTGCCGGATAGAAATGGTTCATTGTTCCTTATCCCTTCAAATCATCATACTCCCAATTACATCAACAAAAACAAAAATTTATTCCTTCAGACCGCCCGCCATAATTCCCTCAATGTAGTACTTCTGCACCGCAACGAACAGAATCAATATGGGAAGAATTGTCATCACCGAGCCGGCCATCATCAATTCCGTATCCTGAACATGTTCAAGCGAGAGATTCGCGAGCGCGACGGGAAGTGTGTACATCGAATCGTCGGTCATGACGATCAGGGGCCAGAGGAAGTCGTTCCATGTTCCCATGAACGTAAAGATGGCAAGCGTAATGAGAATGGGTTTGCACAGAGGAAGAATAAGCGACCAATAAATTCTGAAGTCACTCGCCCCATCAATGCGCGCTGCCTCAATCAAACTGTCGGGAATGGACATTGCGAATTGACGAATAAGGAAAATACCAAAGATGCCTGCCATACCCGGAATAATCACGCCCATGTATGTGTTGATGAAGCCCATCTTGTTGAGCATGAGGAACAACGGAAGCATCGTTACTTGCGCGGGAATGACCATTGATGAAACGAGGAGTTTGAAGAGCGAGTCCTTTCCTTTGAAGCGATACTTCGCGAACGCGTAGCCGGCCATAGAGTTGATGATGAGCGAGACGACGGTTACGGCAACAGAAAGGAAAGCGCTGTTGAATAAGTAACGGGCAGCGTTCCCTCGCGTGAACAAATCGACATAATGCTCGAGCGTAAAGTTCTTTGGAAGAAACGGCGGCGGGAATGTGCTCGCTTCGCCGCGGGGCATGAACGACGCCGAGAGCATCCAGGCAAGAGGGGCAAGAGTGATTGCCGCCAGACCAATCAGAATTCCGTACAAAAGTATTTTCGTTCCTGCCTTCATGACCCTCGTACTAACTTCTGTATGCGTGATTGAATCAGTGAAACAACAACGATGATAGCAAACAACACAAACGCCAGTGCTGCCGAGTAGCCCATATTCCACCAGCGAAATCCTTGTTGATACATGTAGAGTACAATGCTTAAGGTGCTGTTGAGCGGCCCGCCCTGCGTCATTACATACGGCTCGGCGAAGAGTTGAAAGTAGCCGATCATTGTGATGACGCTGATGAACAATGTCGTCGGGGCAAGCATGGGAATTGTGATTGATTTGAATTCCTGCCACGCGCTTGCGCCGTCAATCGAGGCGGCTTCATACAACTCCTGAGGAATGGTCTGCAATCCCGCAATGAAAATAATCATGTTGTAGCCGAAATTTTTCCAGACCGCCATGAGAATGATTGCGGGCATCGCCCACGTCGGGTCGCCGAGCCAATCAATCTCCGTGATGCCAAACCACGAGAGAACATAGTTGAGCAAACCGAAACGCGGATGATACACGAACCGCCACACAACAGCAACAGCGACCAGCGTCGTAACAACCGGAGCGAAATACGCGAGACGGAAAAACGTTTTGAACCGAACAAGTTTCGAATTGAGCAAAAGTGCGGCGGCAAGCGAGACTGCAATCGAAAGCGGACCTCCCACCAACAAGAAGTAACATGTATTTTTCAACGCTTTCCAGAAGAGCGGGTCTTCAAGAAGGTGCGTGTAATTTTTGAAACCGACGAAGCGTGCATAGCCGAGGTTCGCGAGTGAGTAAATATCGAAATCCGTAAAGCTCATCGCAAACGCAGCGATGACGGGAATGAAGAAGAAGACGCCTATCGCGATGAGCGCGGGCGCGAGGAAAAAGAAGACAATATGTGTTCGTGAGGTGTTCATCGGTTTAGTGAGAAATCATCCATCGCCTTTTTTCCAACATAACATCAACATCTTTATCCAGCGCAGTCGTTGCGGCATCGATCGTCATCTTGTCCATTGAAACAAGCTCGGCGTACTCGCGGACTTTTTGCGCAATCTGTTCCCATTCGGGAATCTTCGGCGTCGCAACAACGTAATTGAGTTGCTCGAAGAATGCGCGGGCAAATCTGTTGTTTGCCAGCGATGTGTCCTTCCATGCTTCAACCCGTGAAGGCAAATCGGCTGTGAGATGGTAGAATTGCACTTGCACTTCAGGTTGAGAGAGATATTCAATCACTTTCCAGACTTCTGCTTTATGTTTGGACGAACGAAACATCACGAGCCCCGAACCGCCGGCGAGTGAAACACCGATACCGGAATCGGGTCCGGGCATCGGCGCAGTCATCCAGTTGTTCTGCATCTCCGGCGGCAGTCGTTTTCCAAACTCCGCGATGTTCCACGGACCGGTGATATACATTGCGAAATATCCTTCCGCAAACGGCTGATAGACGTTTGCGATTTGATTTGTCTTAACCGGCGCAAGGCCGTTTGTAAAGAAACGATGAAACGCAGTGAGCGCGGAACGAAATTCCTTGCCGGTGAAGTTGCCGCGCGTGTTGTTCTCCTTGAGCAGGGAAGATCCCTTCTGCAAGCCCATAATGATGGGAGGTTGGAATTCGTTGTTCGTCGGAAGGAACATGCCGTAGCGCTCAGGGCCTTTACCCTTCGAACTTAATTTGTCTGCCGCATCGAACCATTCGTCCCAGTTCTTCGGTGGATTGGAATAGCCGGCCTTCCGAAGCAAGTCGCTTCGATAAAAAAGCAAACGCGTATCAACGTACCATGGAATTCCATACGCCGCAGAATCCATTACATACGTCTCCAAAATACCGGAGAAAAAGTATTGCGGCTTCGTCGTGGAGGATTGTTCGATGTACGGAGAAAGATTTTCAATAGCGTTGAGAAGATGAAATTCAGGAAGCCACGTATTGCCAAGCTGGCACATATCGGGGAGTGAGCTGCCGGCGTACGACGTGAGAAGCTTTTCGTGCGCTGCTTGCCAGGGAATCATCTGCACACGCACTTTTATATCCGGATTCCGCCGCTCAAACTCAGGCATGAGCTTCGCGACTTCTTCGCCCTCCCTTCCCATCGCCCAGAAGACGATTTCTGTGCGGTCATCCACTGGTGTACCGCATGAGAAGAAAAGCAATAGCCACAGAGTCACTGAAACACGGAGAAGCATGACTATGTTGTAAGTCTTGAACACGTTTATCAGAATTTTATTCATGAGGTTGCGTATGAAAGTACGTTGAGGAGATAACGCTGCGCCACCGGGTCTACTCTCCGGGCGAACAAGCCATCTGGATTCTCTCTGCCCATCAAGCGGCCGCGGGTCTGAATGCGAGAGATGATGAGTCGTCCCTTTCCGAAGGGCAATTCGATCAACGCCGGTACAGCCAGCTTCAATCCGCAACGAGCAAGAATCTTCGCATCACGGTTAACGCTCACGTCATGTTGCGACACCATCTCGCCGCCGTACCCGCCATTGAACATCTTCAAATGCTCTTGCGAGATTCCTTTCCAAATAGGATGGCTGATGTCTTCAGCAAATATATATGAATCGTAACCGCCTTTGTCGGCATCAATTCTCTTTTCAACATTTACTTCAACGCCAAGCGCAATACTGAACGAGTTCTTCCCTTCAATGCCAAACTCCGGCTCCAACAGCACGACAGTTCTTCCCGATTCGAGCAACTCTGTAATCGCTCCGAGGCGCAATTGATATTCAGGGTCGCGCACCATTCCATCTTCAACAATCAAAGCATTGCACTCTTGAAGATTTCCCTCCAGAACATTGAATGATTGAATCCCCTTCCCGTCAAAAAAGGTCTTCAGCTCATCGCCCGATGTGAGCAAAGCGAACCGTTTCTTTTTGACGCTTGATGGCGCCTCGGCATGATGGAGAACATGAAGAATTTTTTCTGAATGCGCCACGACGCTTCCGTTCTGAAGGAGTTCAGAGCGCATTCGATACTCGCCGGGAACTGACGGCATCATATTCGGGAACGGAACAATAGAACATTCTGATTCTTTGGCGGAGACATATTGTTTCGCTTCGAAAAGCCATTCGCCTTTCGTGTTCACGATGCCGCAGCGAACCGTTCCGCTCTTCGCCACGGCTTCGTCATTGAAAACGAACACCCGAATAGTACGATGTTCGCCGGTAACAAAGTGTCTGTCCCACAATTCGATGCTCACGCCAAACGGAGCAAACGCATTCTTGAGCGCTGAGAGAATCGGCTTCGGTTGCAAGTCTTTGATGTGACCGAGGAACCAATGCGCCGTCGGTCCGGCGTTGTTGCTGAGATGGACGAACGGCTGAATCGCATCAACGCGCATTCGACGAAACAGCTCCACAAGTTCTGCGGCGAGAAACGATTGATGTGCGACGAGCTGCTCTTGAGTCCAGAGCGGACCGAGCCATCGCTCCACAACATCATTCATCAGCAACGATGGGTTCAGCTCTTTATCAATCCACCACCAATTGAATTCATTCAGCATCGTGGGTTTGGAGGAATGCTCAACGTCCTCCATTGAACGCGTGAATCCGAATTTCCTGTCATTCAGAACCGGGCCGAGCGAATAGATATACGGATGCTCTTCAACCACATCGACAGACTCCCATGCACGCGTCGGGTCAAGCTCCTTCATAGCAGGAATGATTTCTTTCTGCACAACATCATCTGTGGATTCGTTCAGCGCATCCCACATGATGATGCTTGGATGATTCCAATTGTCCTGCAGCCAGCGAGTGAATTCTTTTGTGATTTGTTCTTTCGTTCCCGTTGTCGTCCAAAACATCCATTCGTTCTGAAGCAGCATACCATGCTCATCCGCAACATCGTACCAACGATTGTACATTTGTCCGAGATGATTACGGAAGAAATTGAAGTTGTGTGTCTTCGGTATGTCAATGAGCAGCCTTTTTATCCAATCGAGATTCCATGGAAGTGTGCCCCGGTCTACATCAGAAAGAAATCTGTGGAATGCAATGTTGCCGCCGCGAAGAAATATTTTCTTACCGTTGAGATAAAAATGCCTCCCTTCGATTCTGAATTCCCGCATCCCAAATGTTGTTCGAACTGAATCGGCCAATTTGCCGGCTACCTGCGTCGATGAAACAACTTCATAGAGAAAAGGAGACGCCGGCGACCAGAGATTCAAATCCTCGATCTGAAGCGTATGGCTAAAGGTCTTCTTCCCGTTCGGGGCGATCGTGGACTGAGTCTCTAATTGCTCTGAACATTTCCTTCCTGATTTCTTTTCGCAAACAAAGGCGTTACGTGAGAAAGCGATTTCCTTCTCGGACAAGTTCTCAATGGTCAAGCGAACTTCAACCGTTGATGTTGCAATATGCGGAATCACTTGCACAAGCTTGATGCGCGGATTGCCGCAGCACAACACGTACACATCGCCCCAGATTCCCGGAATCCATTCGGTCCGCTCCTGATCTTTCCCGACGGCGCTGTGTGCGGGAAGATTCTCGCGCTGCCCGACGCGAACGATGAGTTCGTTCATTCCGGACTTCAGCGATGATCGACAGTCATACTCCTGCGAGGTATAACATGCGATGTCACATCCGAGGCGTTTGCCGTTCAGCCACACATCCGTCCCGAACATCGCTTGCTCAATGACAATGAACGCTAAGTCGGATTTTTCTGGAACGTTGAAGGTTGTTCGATGCCAATGATATTTGTACTTCTTCCAATCATAACTCGGCTCTGCGATATCAACAAGAGCGGGAACAGGAACAGTGTGTTCCCATTTCGTCGGCAACGATTCGTCGTTCGATGGCTGAAGCTGCCAACGAGTGTTTAGTATGAGTTTTGTTCGCGGCATACTTTCATTATTTGGCAGGTTACCCACACGCAAGTGTGGAGAGTGACGGATAGACTGCGCAAATTTGTACTTGATTCTGTCGTCATTTGGTGATAGTTTGTATTCACAATCAGGGAGGGTTCTGTCATGCCTATCATTAAGTCCATATCCAGTCTTCGTAACCGCACACGAGAGATTGCCAACATTTGCCACAAAGAAGATCAGCCCGTCTATTTGACGACAAATGGTGAAGGCCGTGGCTACCTGGTAAAA
>JBBRUI010000167.1:0-9809 GCA_038247945.1 Bacteroidota bacterium
AAGGCAAAAGCCTACTTTCGTCCCACCCTCGATCTACTGAACGATCCATTCCTGATGAGCGGAATGGAACGCGCGGTCGAGAGAGTTCTTTTCGCCCTCAAGAACAACGAGCGCATACGCGTCTTCGGCGATTACGATGTGGACGGTACGAACGGTGCGGGCATGTTGTATATGTTCCTGAAAGAAGTCGGTGGCGACGTTGCATTTTACATTCCGGACCGTATTAAAGAAGGTTACGGTATTTCAAAAACCGGGATCGACCGGGCAGTGGAAGATGGGGCGAAGCTTTTTATTTCGGTGGATTGCGGGATTACAGCCGTTGACCAGGTTGCGTATGCAAACAGTTGCGGACTCGAAGTCATCATCTGCGACCATCACGAAGCGGCTGATGTAATCCCGAACGCGTACGCCGTGCTCGATCCGATTCAGCCGGGCGACATGTATCCGTTTAAGAATCTATGCGGATGTGGAGTTGGCTTTAAGCTTGTTCAGGGCGTGGCGATCAAGCTGGGCAAAGAATCTCTCCTTCCCCTCTTCCTCGATTTCGTTGCACTCGCAAGCACTGCCGATATTGTTCCGCTCACGGGAGAGAATCGTGCTCTTGTGCGCCTCGGTCTTGAGTCCATCAACAAGAACCCGCGGCCCGGCATCAAAGCGTTAATCGAGAGTGCCGGATTCAAAGTTGGACAGATCAGTACGGGTCAAATCGTTTTCGGACTTGCGCCGCGTATTAATGCAGTCGGGCGGTTAGGTGATGCAATGCGTGCAGTAAAGTTATTGACGAGTCATGAAGTAGACGAGGCCGAGATGTACGCCAAAGTGTTGGAGGAAGAGAATCACGCGCGCCGTAAAATTGATGGCGATACATTTGAAGAGGCGCAATTGCTCGTTGAAAGTATGTTTGATGATCTGGAGGACGAGGCAGCCCTTGTTCTTCACCAGAGTCATTGGCATCCCGGTGTCGTCGGAATTGTGGCGTCCAGAATGGTGGAGAAGTACTATAAGCCCTCCATCATGATGGCGACTGTGGATGGTGTTGCGAAAGGATCGGCGCGCAGCATTTCAGGTTTCAACATTTACGATGCGCTCAAGCGATGTGAGGAATCTATCTTGCAGTTTGGCGGACACAAGTACGCTGCCGGCGTTACTGTTGAACTTGCAAAGCTGGAAGAGTTTAAAGAAGCTTTCAAGACTGCTGTGCGAGAATTGATGAGTGACGATCTGAAGACACCTGAGATCAGGATTGATTCGGAGATTTCTCTTTCGGAAGTGACGCCGCGGCTGGTTCGGCTGCTTGCGGAATTCCAGCCGTTCGGCCCGGGAAATATGCGGCCGGTGTTTCTCGCGAAAGACCTTGAGTTGGCAGGCGCTCCGCGGATTGTCGGCAAGAATCATTTGCGGTTCAAAGTCCGGCAGAACGCAAGTGTCGTGGATGCAATCGGCTTCAACCTCGGACATCTGATGCCGAAGCTTACTCCGGGCAGAAGGGACGTGCAGTGCGTCTTCTCGATTGAAGAAAATGATTACGGGAGACAGAATAACGGCAACGGAAAACGGGACACGGTGCCGCAGTTGAAGGTGAAGGATATTAGGTAATCTAAGTTATTGGAGGATGAATGAAGACATTTCGCGTTGAACTTCACAGAGATTATCTCGTTGAGATCGAGGCAAACAACGAAACTGAAGCAAAGGAACTGACCGAGTTTTTTCTTTCGGATCCTAGGGATGCTTCGACAGCTCAAGAAAGAGAGAAATATCGTTTTAGTTTTGGAGAGATTGATCTCGCTTCTAATGATGCATCCGCAGTGACAGAGATTACCGACGATGCCAACGAAAACCTCGAATAGTGAAAGACTTGTAGAAGAATTCTTGGTTCAGGCGAAGCGTATCTCGCCGCATGTGGAAGTAATCAAGATTCTGCGCTCAAGAACTTACAGAGTTGGGAATGCAAATGTGCTCATCCGGGCATCTTCTGATGGCAATAAGAAGTATTTTTTTGGACTGAACTACATAAATGCTGAAGAAATCTATAATCTTGACAATAGCTTTTTTGGATTTATTTGTGGAAGCGTGGAAAAGATTGTTATGATACCGGCGGATGTTTTTATCAAGCAGCTACCGGATATCAGCCATGACCGAAACGGAGAATACAAAATCAACTTTAACAAAGATGGCAACCTAGTCCTAAAAGGATGGGGCAATGTTTTGGATTGCTCTCCATACCTGAACAATTGGGAACAAGTCTTATCATCAAAGAGTTTGGAAAAAACTGAATTCAATCCCGATGAGAGCTTTCACAACATCATTCAGGGAAGACTAATTGAGATTGGTAATATTCGGGGGTATCAAACTTACTCACCCGATAAATCCAAGAAATTCAACAAGAAGCAGCTTCAGGAAATCACTAAGCTGAAGGCGTGTCCTGAACTTCAATGGGCAAACTATGACTCTCTGAAGAATATCGATGTCATCTGGTTCAGAGAGGTAAATAGTGGATATTATCCTGAGTATGCTTTTGAGGTAGAGCTATCGACCGGGGTTTGGTCAGGTTTTGGAAGACTTGCATCTCTGAAAGAGTATAATACCAGATTCTATATTGTAACGAACGAAGACAAACGGTTTAAACAGGTGGCGAGTAGTTTTCATGAGTTCAGTGAGCGCTACGTCAATATCGTTCCAGAAAAAGTCGGACTTCTATACTCAGCTGAAAAGAGTTTGATCCGTATGCGAGAAGAGTTCAATCTCTGAAGGATTGCAGGTATGTTTTCTATTGAGGCCTACTCTGTTAGCGGTTTACAAGTCTATCTGCAATTCGAGGCGGCGAATTTGAACTATTGAAACAGACAATTGAAAATTGTCCGCGCGTTAGGCGGCTGGAAGGTGCCCGCCGTTTTGTTGGCGGGCAGTGCGAAGCACCGAGCGCAGCGAGCCTGTAAGACGCCGACCCCGTGAAGCTTTATCTCACGGGGGAACGCCCAAAATATATTTTTTTTTAAACAGCAGGAGACTAATCATGTCAGGCCATTCAAAATGGGCAACAATCAAACGAAAGAAAGGCGCAACGGACGCTGCACGGGGACGTTTGTTTACGCGTCTTATAAAGGAAATAACAATTGCTGCGCGCGCAGGTGGTGGGAACCCTGATGGGAATCCGCGACTGCGACTCGCAATTCTCACCGGCAAAGCAGCCAACATGCCCGCAGATAATATCAAGCGTGCGGTTCAAAAAGGAACCGGCGAGCTGCCGGGCACATCGTACGAAGAGGTGATGTACGAAGGCTACGGCGCGGGCGGCGTTGCGATCATCGTCGAGTGCGTTACGGATAACAGCACGCGCACAGTTTCCGAAGTGCGGCATATTTTTTCGCGCCACAACGGCAACATGGGATCGAGCGGCAGCGTTGCGTGGATGTTTCATAAGAAGGGACAGATACTCGTACCGAAGGCAGGACAATCGAAACCCGTGAGCGAAGATGATCTGCTGGGAATTATTCTTGAAGCGGGCGCGGAGGATATGCAAGCGGATGAAATGGGATTTACCGTGAGTACAACTCCGCAGGCGTTTGAGGCGGTGAAGAAAGCAATTGAAGAAAAAGGAGTTGTGGTCGAAAGTGCCGCGGTGCAGATGGTTCCGGAGAATACTGTGAAGGTCTCGGGCAAAGAAGCAGAACAGACATTGAAGTTGATGGAAGCGCTCGAAGAGCACGACGATGTACAGAATATATACGCCAATTTTGACATCGATGAAAAAGAGATGGCAGCGCTGAATGCGTAAGCCTTCCTCAACCCTGAGCGGAGCGCCCGCCTGCCTTCATAGAACAATGAGGCGGGCAGGAAGGGTCTCACTCAAGTCGGGAGCAACATGAGATTGCTTCGTCGCTCCGCTCCTCGCAATGACAAGACAAATATCATCGTTCTCGGCGTCGATCCCGGAACGTTGATCACGGGATATGGAGTCGTCTCACGAAAGAATAATGAGGTGACGATGATTGCGTGCGGCACAATCAACAACAAAGGCACTGTTCTGATGCCGCTTCGGCTCAAGAAGATATATGAAGAGCTGCAACATGTAATCTCCACATATCATCCCGATGAGTTCGCTATCGAGTCGGCGTTTTACGGAAAGAACGCGCAGTCCGCATTGAAACTGGGCCATGCCCGCGGAGTCTCCATCCTCGCCGCTGTCGGCCAGGAGATTCCCACAACGGAATACTCGCCGCGTGAAGTGAAGCGGGCAATTGTTGGGAGCGGCGCGGCATCCAAACAGCAAGTACAGTACATGGTAAAGTCCCTGCTCGGAATTTCCGGCTCGAAAATGCTTCACGATACTTCCGATGCACTCGCCATCGCCATCTGCCATGCGCAGCGTATGGTCACTCCCACCGCAAAACACAACGATTGGAAGTCGTACATCGAAGCGCATCCCGAAAAGATTGCGGGAAAAAGATGAACCACAACGGCACAACGACACAAATATTTTTGGATAGAGTTTCTTTTTTCAATCTTTCCTTCGTGCCGTCGTGTCTTTGTGGTTTGTTTACTTCGTTGGAGATGCCCGCATGATTGCATCCCTCCGCGGCACGCTTATCTCCAAATCTGCAACCGAACTGGTCGTTGATGTGAATGGAGTCGGCTATGGCGTTAGCATTCCCCTTTCTACCTACGAAAAGATTGGCGACTTAAACTCCCCGCTTACTTTGCTCACGTATCTCCATGTTCGTGAAGACGCGATGCAGTTGTATGGATTTTTTACGGAAGAAGAGCGGAGCCTGTTCAAGCTTCTCATTTCAGTTTCCGGAGTTGGCCCGAGGATGGCGCAGACAGTCCTCTCCGGAATCTCGACGAACGACTTCATCAACCACATTCGCGAAGGCAACCATTTTGCTTTGACGAGAATCCCCGGCATAGGAAAGAAGATTGCGGAGCGGCTGGTTGTTGAGTTGCGTGAAAAGATTTCCAAAGTCGATACGTCATCCTCCCTTCCGCCGGCCTCCACACCTGCACAAACAAGCATTCGCTCGGAAGCATTGCTCGCTCTTGTCTCACTCGGGTACAACCGGGCCGTTGCCGAGAAAGCATTGAGAGCAGCGATTCAGGAGACGAACGGGAAGGACTCAACGATCGAGGGATTGATAAAGGCGTCGCTGAAACACGCGAGCGGGAAGTAAGACTACGCGATCCTGATTCCGTTGGTCATGGCTTCATTCGGAATTACATAGTCCATGATAAATTCTCTAGGATTGTACGCAAGAGGTTGTATACGCAAATCGATTTCACGTCGAAGCTTAGCAATTCGCACACTATCTTCATAACGGGATTTCTTGAATTGCCTGGACACAACAACAATGTCGATATCGCTGTCTTCGTGTGCTTTCCCCGTCGCGTATGAGCCATATAAATACGCCTCCTCGATTTGAATTCGATTTTTCCTTAGATGGTCGATATAACGTTTTGCTATTTTTAGTGCTTCAGTTCTTGTGCTAACCAATTTTTCAGCTCCACAGTCTTATTGAACAGATCATTTGCCAAGGCTTGCGTTGACAATTTGTACAGTTTCAGTTTCTCGTCGGGATATCGTGCTTCAAGAACAAACCCATTTAATTCAGTGAGAAAATCAAGTTGATCAGTCGTTAGTTTCAATTTCGCTTTTTTGGCAAGTAATTCCAGGTCGTGAATTTTTGGAGGAATAATCTGCACTTCTTTTGACTATCAAAGCCTTCAAATGTTTTTCGATCACTAAGTGGCAAAAGAATAAACAATGATGAAGATTCTTTCCCAGCTTTAACAGCGATTCAGCTGTCTCGAAATCGCTAGCCGCTGTTGTCAACCAGTAATTTATATGTTTGTTGACGTTGATTGTCACGGGTAAATATTACACAAGCTACGCCCTAAAATCAACGTTTGTATTTCACGACCGTCTAACTTACATTTCTCCTAATGAAATCCGATTACACATCCCCCGAACGGTTTACTGCCGAAGCTGAGTTCGATCAGGCCCTCCGCCCTCTCACGTTCGATGAGTTCTTCGGGCAGGAAAAAATTACAGACAACCTCAAAGTCTTCATCAGCGCCGCGAAACAGCGGGGCGAAGCTCTCGATCACGTACTGCTGACGGGTCCGCCGGGATTAGGCAAAACAACCCTTGCCCACATCATCGCCAACCAGATGGGAAGCAATATCAGGATGACTTCCGGCCCCGTGCTTGATAAAGGAACTGACCTTGCTGGAATTCTCACAAGTCTCAGTGAAGATAAACATAAACCCCCCGAAGTTCTCTTCATAGATGAAATCCACCGTCTCAATGCCGTTGTAGAAGAATATCTCTATTCGGCGATGGAAGATTTTCGTCTCGACATTATGATCGATTCAGGGCCAAGTGCGCGCAGCGTTAAACTCTCACTTCCGAAGTACACTCTAATTGGTGCAACAACCCGCGCGGGCTTACTGACGGCACCACTTCGTGCACGGTTCGGAATTACTACTCGTCTTGATTATTACGATGCCGACACATTATTTGAGATTATTCTCCGTTCGGCAAAAATACTAGGCGTGAAGATTAGCAAAGAAGGAGCAAGGGAAATTTCCTGCCGCTCTCGTGGCACCCCGCGCATTGCAAACCGGTTGCTCCGCCGTTGTCGGGATTTTGCTCAAGCAGAAAAAAAACTGGCACACTCAAAAGGGATTATCACCAAAAAGGTTGCCGAATATTCGCTTAATGCTCTAGAAGTAGATGAGCATGGCCTAGATGATATGGACAAGCGCATACTTCATTGCCTAATTGACAAGTACGACGGTGGTCCGATCGGCATAAGCACGCTCGCGGTCGGAGTTGGGGAAGAACCGGGAACGATTGAAGAAGTGTACGAGCCTTATTTGATTCAAGAAGGATTTATCAAACGCACACCGCGTGGCAGAGAAGCGACTACTTTGGCTTTCAGACACATTGGCGCAAACCCTATGATTCGAAAGAAAACAACAAGGAAGGAAACGCATAACGATTCAGATCAATTAGAAATTCAACCAAAGTGAATTATTTGATTTATGAAGATCAAAAAACTGGGGGAGATTAAAGAGACATTTGACGTAATTGACGAGATGGTATTCTCGGGGAACGTTACACCGACCATTTGCGGAATACTAACATCTCTCGACTATCCCCGCCAAGAAGAAAGTGTTGATATCAAATTTTCTATCACTATAGATATTTCATCAGTTGAGATGAGGAACATTTGGTTGACATTTTCGATTCCGAAAACCCTATGGCAAAGGCAACGACTTGAACCTGTTAGATTGTCTCCAGAGAAAGTGTTTACTCAAACTCAAAGAAAATATCATGGGCTCTTCTTGTTTGTCGGTTCGTTATTTCTAATGACAACAGACTACATATCAGATAATTCCGAAGAGATTGCCCAACTCAAAATCAAAAGGCTCGTTTTGTCTGAAGACAGTGAGGTGGAGCGACTTAAGAAAGAGGTAGCTGCCCTTAAGAGCATTTCAGAACAAACAGAGTCGTATACAAGAAAAGCTATTCCAGACGTTGTAAAGTTGATAGTCTTTGGCAGAGACCATGGACAATGTGTTCGATGTGGTTCTAAAGAGAAACTTCATTTTGATCATATTATTCCAGTGTCAAAAGGCGGTGGGGATTCGGAAGAAAATATCCAACTTCTATGTGGGATGTGTAATCTCAAAAAATCAGATAAATTGGCTTTTTGAGAATTTGTTCGAAAGGTTTTATCAAACGCTTGGGGCGGCAACGGAGCTGGCGTACAGGCATTTCAATTTAAAAAGAACAGGAAAAGCCGAACAGGCGACGTTGTTTTAACAGGTCATCGGAGTATAGCGTATGCGACTTAATGTTCATTATGTAACCGACAAGAATGGAATCCATAGAGCGGTACAAATTCCCATCCGCGAGTGGAAAGCATATCAACGTCACGTTGAAAAACTGAGACGTTTCACAGAATTCTCGAACGGACTTCGGGAGGCAATTAAAGAAATCGACGAGATCAGCAAGGGAAAAAAGAAAGGTGTAACTCTTTCGGAATTCCTGAATGAGCTATAGAGTTTTTGCGTCTGCAAATTTTCGGCGCGAGGCACAGCCTCTCATCAAAAAATTCCCTTCCCTTATTGGGGAGCTATCCGAACTTGAAAAGCAACTCCTTGCCAATCCTCTTCTTGGAAAGTCTCTCGGAAGAAACTGTTTCAAGATTCGTTTGGCAGTGAAAAGTAAGGGCAAAGGAAAAAGAGGAGGTCTCAGAGTAATAACAATGATTGTATTTCATCCTGAACGTAAACAAGGTATTTCTGTTGTCGGGCTTCTCTCAATCTTTGATAAATCCGAACAAGAAAGCGTCGACGACAAGAAGTTGAAGACACTTATTACACTGTTCAAGGGAGAATTGGCAATAGAATGATTGAGAATTTATGAGAACCTGTACCCTCAAACGAACCCCGCGGGGGCGCGAGGCAACGGAGTTAGCGGATCGACATTTCAACCGAGAACGGCGTAACATTTCCGACCAGCCGACGTTGTTTTCATGAAACTTGCTCTCAGGCTCCTGATCGTTTCTATTGCGGTACTGACCACGGAAACGAGCAACGGACAGGAGATTGATTCAACAGAAGTTTCGCTTTCCAAAGAAATATATGACCCGGCGCAGAACAGGCTGTTCATGATGTCCACCGGCCGGACGATGCCGGAAGGAAAGTTTTCGATCGGAGACTTTGAGATTTTTCTCCTGCAGGCCGGTTATGCACCGACAAAGTATCTCCACTTCAACGCATCATATGTGTTGCCCATAGGAGGAAGCAAAAGTATCTACTGGTCGCTGGGCACAAAAGTGCAAGTGTTGAATCGCTCGGGGAATTTTTATGGATTGTCCGTCGGGGCGGACATAGGATTTTTCGATGAGTTGCTCGGGTTTTCATCGACTTATAAATCGCAACTTATTTCCGTCAACGCTGCCGCCTCGTTCGGTAACGAGCATCAGCGGGGACACGTAAATATAGCGCAGCTGTTTCCGGTAACGAAGAATTCCTCATCGTCGAATTCGTTTCCGACATTTCTGCAATTCGGTACTGATGTCAATCTCCATAGAAACCAGAGTGGCGGCGGCAATAAATTGATTGCCGAGATGCTGGTTCCAATTAACAAAAATGGTTTGAGTGGCGTAGTTATTTTTGTTGGTATGAGGGTTTGCGGTAAAGCATCGGTATTTGACATTTGCTGGCCTTTAGTTGTTGGGAGCGGAGCCGCGTTTAGTCCGATCCCTTTCGCAAGTTTCACTTTGGTTTTCTAAGGAAATCAATATGCCACTCGATAAAGATCTCGCCTCAATTCAAGAAGTCCGCGACGCGCTGGTAAAGGCAAAAGCGGCGCAGCTTGAATTCAAGAACTACTCGCAAGAACAAGTGGACAAGATCGTGAAAGCCATGGCGGATGCCGGTTTTGCGGACGCAGCGCGGCTGGGCCGTTTGGCTTCCGATGAAACGGGCTTCGGAAAGCCGGAGGACAAGCAGAAGAAAAACGAGTTCGCCACCCGTCGTGTTTGGGAATCCATCAAAGATTTGAAGACTGTGGGAGTCATCGAAGAGGACAAAGAGAAGAAAGTCCTGAAGATCGCAGAGCCGATGGGAGTTGTAGCAGCGTTGATCCCATCTACCAATCCGACATCGACTGTGATGTTCAAAGCGATCATCTCGGTGAAAGCAAGAAACGGCTGTGTCGCAAGTCCACACCCGCGGGCGGTACACTGCACGAATGAAGCAATGAACGTTATCCGCGATGCGGCGGAAAGAGCAGGAGC
>JBBRUI010000168.1:0-9785 GCA_038247945.1 Bacteroidota bacterium
ATTTCATATGTTGACGAGAACACCCCAATGCCCGCGAACATTGCACTGCTTATAGTCTGGATAGAAAACAACTTGAAGCGGATTTCTACGCTTGAGGATGTTGCACAAAAGGCTCGCCTCTCCGTGCACACGCTGCGGGCAGAGTTTTCGCGGTGCAGAGGTGTTTCTCTCTGGCGCTTCATTATCGAGAAAAGAATCGAGCGGATGCAGAAGCTGCTCTGCGCGACCGACATGAAGTGCATCGCGATATGTCTTGAAGCTGGCTTCCGGCGCGAAGAGACGGACACAGAATGTTCAAGAAGAAAACCGGCATGACGATGGAGCAGTACCGCGCACGGTGCAAGCAAGTACTGGGGCATAACATATCAAAATAGTCAATCAGATTCGTCAGTCAGAATCGTCAATGGAATTTTGTTGCATCTATGACCCGATGAACGTACTCTTCGTCTGCAAATAACCACATACACACATATTGGAGGTGTCACATGAAAAAAGTATTGTATTCTCTTTCGGTAGTGCTTGTGCTTGCTCTCGAGATTGTCGTCTTCAGTCAGCAAGCGAAAGCGGCATGTGCGAGTGCAGATTGTGGAGGTGGCGCATCGGTGTCATGCTGCGGCTACGTTTGCACTTCAGGCCCCTCTTCGTGCCAGTGCAGTGGAGCAAACGGCCAACCACAGTCGTCTGGAGCGTGCGCCGGATCATGACCGCAACACTCGTGACTTGGACTCTGTCCATCGTTGCGGTGTGTCATTCGGTGGTGGTGCTTCAGAGCTACGCACAGGAAGCACCACTGGTTGTAACACAAGATATGCAACTCGTTCAGGAAATAGAGTCGCCACCAAATGCGCCTAACCATCTATGGGCGCGCGTGCAATCAATAGGGTTAGACGAAACAGGGAGGATGTTGGTGTTGTATGATAGTCGTATGACCCGCGTTAGTGTCCTTGATGCGCTCACTCTTGATCTCCTGTGGACATGGGGTAAACAAGGAAGGGGCCCAGGCGAGCTTGCGAATTATTCCGCCTGGGTGACCCTGAAGGAAGGAGTGGTCTTGCTTTGCCAAAATTTCAAACTATCGTATTTTTCTGTTGACGGCAGATTCTTAGACAAGGACATCCCGTTGCTGCGCCGCGCCGGATGGTACTCACTTTCCACGCATGAATCAGTAGGGGTCGATACCTGTGGGAGTATTTACTATCTTGCTGGTCAAAATGTGGGCAATTTTGAAATTCGTTGTAGGGCATCTAATGGCCAGGACCGCGTCGTCTTTTCGCGATCTGCTGTAGGCGTGCACAAGATACCAGGGAAGGGTGGTATCTCGTTTGGAACACACGCTGATGGATCCTCTGTGGTTTCATTTGGACACAAACCCCTGCTCATAAAGTTCGATACCCATGGAAACATCAAATGGACGCTCGATTTCTTGAAGGATCTTTCTTCTGAAGTAGCAAACCAGATAGAGGACGAATATCAAAAGATAGTAAAGAAGAATTTGCCCTATCCGTGGTCGGCATTTTGGACAGACAGCACCTACACCGTGCTTACGCTACCATTAGATTGGACGAAAGAACGTATCGGCAAACCAAGCGTCTTATATCTCTTTATTAACAGCAAGACAGGAAGGCTTATGAAGGTGTCCTATCCGAAGCAAAACGTGGTGGAGCGACCAAGCGACGGAGAAAACGACGTTCGATCGCATACTCTGTACGCGCCATGGGTTGTTGCGCACTCGCGCGGATACCTTTACGCGTTTTGCTACAATAACTCCCGTTTGGTGAAGTATAAGTTAATGTGGGCTGAATCCAATTGAACCCAAAACTATGAAGCGGTATTTTGAATTCGCCATTGTTATTCTTTTAGTTGCGAACTGCATATTTCTGTTCTTGAGGTGGAATGATCAACGGACCTCAGCTTCTCACCCAGACAATACGAACGACAACCTCACGTATGAAAAGGAAATTGCTGCAACATTCTCTTCATTGCACGGGCGACCTCTGGCAATTGATATCCTTGTTCGAAAGAGCCACTGCGGCGTTTGTATTGATCAGGCATTGCCGTATTGGTTGTCTCTTTTTGGCAAAGTACCTACGAAGATATGGTATAGTTCGCCTTCACCGTCGCTACGCGAAGGAGAGAGATTTGCGCAGCAACTCGGTATCCCGGAGAGCTTGGTTGTTCGCAACAAGCCAAGTTCATCAGCAGATTCACTGCTTTGGTCAGGCACGGCACCAACGGTTGTCGTGAGGGATGCACAAAGCGGCATTCGTTATCTCGTTCATATTGGTTCCTCGGACAATCGGAATCGCACAACCGCTTTTTACAAAACGCTGATCAATGTAACAGATCGTTGGGATTCTCATCAATAGCAGCGACCCGGGTTTGAAGCATACGGCTTTCAAAGTTCAAGGAGTTTGACTATGATTGTGTTGTAATTTCACAATCAAATGAACTCTTTTTTCCAAAGAATACTGCATCGTCCCGTCGCCATTGCAATGTTGTTCGGTGCATTGCTCATCGCAGGTGCGTTCGCCTTCACGCGACTTCCCCTGGAGTTATCTCCCTCCGTAGAATTTCCCAGCCTCTCAGTTCAAACATCATGGGGCAACACATCTCCAGAAACAATCGAGATGTTTCTCACCGCTCCGATCGAAGAGATCGCTAACACAATCCGTGGCGTAACAAAAGTAAGTTCACGCTCGAGCGAAGGCCGCTCAACAGTGGATGTTGAGTTTGAACAAAACACCGACATGAATTTTGCTCGCTTAGAGTTGTATGAAAAACTTGCAGCGTTCAGTGAGAATCTCCCAGCGGGAGTAAGCCAGCCAACGATTGAGCGTTACGTGCCGGAAGATTTTCAAGAACTGCAAGGATTTCTCACGTTCACTCTTGCCGGTAACCAATCTTCATCCTCATTACGAAGATACGCGCAAGACCAGTTGGCTTCTGCACTTCTTTCCATTCGCGGCGTCGCTAAGGTAGAAGTGTTAGGTGGTGAGGAGCGTGAGATCCAAATTGAGCTGCAGACGGATCGGGTGAGGGCGTTAGGCTTAACTGTTGATAAGGTGGCAACTGCAATAGGAACACTTGAGTTCAGCGCACCGGTTGGTATTGTCAACGAGCCGAACGGTCGCGCCGTCGTTTCAATTCAAAACAAGAATTCCAAGGTAGCCGCTATCCTTGCCCTTCCTGTTCACACAACAACCAATGGAACTCTGATCCGCCTCAGTGACATCGGAACTGTTCGCGATGGATTTGCGGAGCCTCGGAGCTTCTATCGTGTAAATGGAAAACCTTCGGTAACACTCGTTATTGATAAAGAGCCGCATATCAACACGCTCCGCGTTGCCGACCAGGTGTTTGCAAAACTCAAAGAACTTTCGCAGCGATTTCCAGAAGGCACGGAATTGGTAAAGGTCTCCGATAAAAGCGAGCAAATGCGAAAAGAGCTTGATAGCCTGTACCGTGACATAGTAATTTCGCTTTTCTGTATTTGGATTATTCTTGTCGTCTTCCTTGGCAACTACAAGGCGCCGCTCATTTTGCTCTCTTCAATACTTTTCTCGCTTGCAGGCACATTTCTGGTGTTCTGGTTTTTCGGCATTAGCTTGCATCTTCTTACTCTTGCAGGCTTAGTGCTTGGTTTCGGCAGGTTGGTTGATGACTCGATTGTTGTGCTTGATAACATTCAGCGACACGGAACGGAAGCTTCTCGCGAGGCAGGTATTGTCAAAGCAGTGGAGCAAGTTTTTCTACCTGTTGTGGCTTCAACGCTCACCACCGTTGGGGCGTTATTGCCCATTGCATTTCTTCCGGCTGACCTCAAGCCGTACTTCCTGGATTTTGGAATTGCGGTAAGTGTATCACTCCTGATGTCGCTGCTTGTTTCATTTACATTAGTGCCGACGATTGTTAACAAAGTCAGTATTGAGAGTTCCCCGACAAGCATTCTCAATCGTTTAGGAAGCTCTTTCATCAAGCTCTATCAACGTATGTTGAAGCTGGCGCTGAGATACAGAAGGGCTGTTCTTTGTTTGATTGTGTTGGCGTTTGGCATTCCCGTCTGGCTGTTGCCAGAAAGAATTGAATCGGAAAGCGCGTTCGCATCTGCATACAATACGGTTCTTGGAAATGAATATGTAGCTGCCGTACGACCGTACATGAATTCTGTATTTGGGGGAGCCAGCCATCTCTTCTTTACAAAGGTAACCAAAGGTGAAGTGTGGGAATGGGGAAATGAAACGTACCTTATTGTTCGCGTCGGCTTCCCGCAAGGGACGGAGATTCAACGCTACGATGATGTTGCCGCTGCAGTTGAGCGAGAGGCACTATCGCGTCCGGAAGGAATAAAGAAGCTGACAACAAGGGTAGTTGACGACTACGCTTCAGTGCGCGTTGACTTTGATGATAGCTCGGCGGTTACTGCCGTTCCGTATGAAATGAAAAACCGACTCACAGTGTTTGCTGCGCAAACCGGTGGTGCGACGATCTCAGTTTCAGGATTTGGTCCTGGCTTTTCAAGCGGCGGCGAATCAGCGCCAAGCTTCTATGTAAAAGTGTTGGGATACAACTACAACAAGGTAAAAGAGATTGCAGAACAATTCAAAGAGAAGATACAACGCAATCCCAGAATCGCAGAAGTGGATATCGACAGGTCATTCGGGCGGTGGTCTCGCTCGACAGAGATTGTTGTGCAAGTCAACCGGGAAGCGATTGCGGCACACGGTCTCACTGTGGTTGATGTTGTCCGATGGATCCGCAGCATGACGCGCGGAACTGTAGAGTGGAATACAATCTCACTTGTGGATGAACGGGTGCCTTGCACGGTGAAGCTGTCCGGATATAAATCCTTCTCCGTAACCGATCTACGCTCGGCGCGCAGGATAAACACGAATGGTGAACTTGTGAAGCTCGCCGACCTTGTTGAAATCGACGAACTAAGAGTGCCATCTCAAATCACCCGAGAGGACCAACAATATTTGCGTTGGATTTCATTTGAGTACAAGGGACCATATAAGTATGGTGATGCGTTTGTTGATGCGACCACTAAGTCAATGCCTTTGCCGAGCGGTTACAAGTTCGATCGTTCGTTTTCGTTCTTCTTTTTCTCAGAAAAGAATCAGAAATCAATGGTGTGGATTGCTTTGATTGCTCTTGTAATTGTTTTCATGGTAACATCGTCGTTGTACGAATCATTACTAAAGCCCTTGATTGTCATCGCGTCTGTTCCACTGTCACTTATCGGTCTCTTTCTCATCTTCTACCTGACTGATACTCCATTCGGCAGAGGTGGATATGCTTCCGTCATCTTGCTCATCGGAATCGTAGTAGCAAATGCAATTGTGCTCGTGGATTACGTTAGTAAGAAGTTCTCGCTGCAAGCCCCGTCACCGCAGTTGCTGATAAGCGCGGCAACAGATCGTCTTCGTCCGATTATGATGACTTCACTGACAACCATTGGCGCGTTGATTCCTCTATTGATTTGGAGTGATAAAACGAGTGTCTGGTATTCGTTGGCATTGGGGACAGTCGGCGGTATGATGTCGTCGACAATCCTGACACTAGTAGTCGTGCCTGTGTTACTGACTATTGTTTACCGGCTGAATCTGAAATAAATTCGTTCGTCGAGACAGTTAGGTAAGCATTCTTTACACAAACCAAGGACGAGGCACACGGTTCTCCCTTTCTATCTTGATGGCTACAGGACACTACAACCTGTGTTTGATCTTCGCCCCGTAATTGTGCAGAGCGAAACACCGTTCAACAACATTCCTTCTTGGCCCTCTTCGCTTTTCAATTGGCACATCGTGAATGCCCTGTTTCGCTGGCGAGAGGGAAATTGTTTTTCGCTTTTGCGTTAGCCGCCCGAAGGGTTTAGTGCCGCACGTTTTTTGCGTGGCACCGAGCGTAGCGAGCCCGTAGGGTGGCGACCCCGCCGTGCTTTCGGCGGGGGAACGCCCGCTCAGCGAGAACACTTTAGTCGGGTAGTGCCAATAAATCACATTGGTGATTGTCTCAAATGATTTCTTTGGAACCCGTTGCCTCATAGCAAAATGTAACCATACGGGAGTTGAAAGCAAGAAGTTTTTCCTTTCAAAATTATCATGGGTTCACCGTATCGAGTGAGAGGCCCGTGCAAAAATTAGTCGGATCTTTTTGTCAACACACTGCTGCAGAAGGAACGGATTGAGCTGATGGAAGAGATCCTTAAGTTCGTGTTTGCGTTGAGGAGCAACATGTGGTGACTCGAGCACGCGTTGCAATGGAGTTTTTGGCGCGTCATAGGTTTTGATGGTGCGAGACTTGATGCGTTCTTTGGCAATGAGTTTGACTGAGGGAAGAAAAAAGTTCATGAGCAGGCGCCATTCGTTGGTGTAGAGATTGTTGAGGAGCGGTACGATGGCAGCGTCATCAAAACGTTCATAGCCTAAGTACTGGCGGATGTGAGTCCAGTTTTTTCCCTCAATATGCGCGTTGTCGTTTTTGTGATATTCACGCGAGCGTGTGTAGGCCACAGGGCGTTTGCGGTTGGTGTAGTGGTCGAAAATTATCCAGTTGATGAACTCAGACCCGTTGTCGCAGTCAAAGCCGCGTACACGAAACGGAAGAGCTGCTTCGATACTTCTCAATGCCGTCAGTGTTCCCTGCTCACCCTTGCCCCAGAGTGCGCGTTGTTCTGACCAATTTGTCGCAATATCCACAGTATTCAGCGTGAAGACGAACATCCCTGCCATAGAGGTTCCACAGTGGGCGACGGTATCGGCTTCGAGCCATCCGGGGATGTGCTCATCCCACTGATTGGTTTTGATCGGGATATGTTTCTTGAGGAGGGAGCCCGGCTTGGTGGTTGCCAGTCCTCGTTTGGTGTGTAGATGTCGAACCGGTCCCAACCTCCGATCGATAGTCGCAGCGGAAATTGTCGTCAGTCGCTCACGGGCTTCCGCAGCAATCGTCGGGTCAAAAGGAAGCCAGAGAGCAATCATCACTTTGAGTCGTTTGCCGCATGCAAGGTTGCTCGCCTTCCAGAGACGCTTGAGGAAGCGGAGAATGTCGGGATGCGTGTACCGGGGAGAAGGTCCGGGCCGACGTGTAGGGCAAGGACGTATTGACCGTGGAGGTGCATTCAACACCCTGATTGCGTACTTGCGATGATAACCGCAGACTTGACAGCATTCATCCAGGATGTGCTGCTTGCTGCGTTTGGAAGCAAGGCGGTAACGCTCGCGAATTGCATCCACATACTCTCGTTTTGATCTGTTGCTCATAATCCTCCCGTAACTGATGGTTACATAGATTATGAGGCAACGACTTGTTCGCAAGTCCCGTTCGGTTACATTTATTGTGAGTCAATGCGGGAATCGAGTCATGCTTGACAATCAAGCTCAAATCACATATCTTTTGAGTGAAAGAGGAACCGATATACTCCATAAGCTACCACCTCCGAGGGAGTCCCTTTGGGACTGTTCGAAACTCATCAGTTTTAACTCATCCAACCAATTATTCTTCATTCGTTCTCCCCGTTTTGTTTTCTCGATAACCCGAGGTTAACGTTTGAAAGAAATGTTTTCCAATAAAAGGACGTAACAATCCATGGCAATGGACATTGCAGAGCTCAAGTCAAAAAAAATAGCTGAGCTCAATCAGATCGCCAAAGACTTGAATATAATCGGGTATAGCGATCTCCGTAAACAAGAATTGATATTCAAAATCCTGGAAGCGCAAACGGAGCAGGGAGGCCTGACGTTCAGCAAAGGCGTGCTCGAAGTGCTGCCCGATGGCTACGGCTTCCTGCGAAGCGTTGACTACAACTATCTGCCTTCCCCCGATGATATTTATGTTTCTCCATCTCAGATAAAAAAATTCAATCTCCGCACCGGGGATACAGTTAGCGGACAAGTGCGGCCTCCGAAAGAAGGTGAGCGGTTCTTTGCGTTGCTGCGTGTTGAAGCGGTGAACGACGAGAATCCCGAATCAATTCGCGAGCGTGTCCTGTTCGACAACCTTACGCCATTGTATGCAAACAGCACCATCAAGCTCGAAACGGCGCCCGGCGAATACTCGATGCGAATAATGGACTTGCTGACGCCGATCGGTAAGGGCCAGCGTGGTATGATTGTTTCGCCGCCAAAGGCCGGTAAAACAATTCTGCTGCAGAAAATCGCCAACAGCATTTCTCGCAATCATCCCGAAGTAAAGCTTATTGTGTTGCTGATTGACGAACGACCGGAAGAAGTTACAGACATGGAACGTTCAGTCAACGCTGAAGTTGTGAGCTCAACTTTCGATGAACCGCCCGAACGCCACGTGCAGGTTTCCGATATGGTGTTGGAAAAAGCTAAGCGCCTGGTAGAAGCGAAACGCGACGTCGTTATTTTGCTGGATAGCATTACCCGTCTCGCACGGGCGCATAACACGGTCGTTCCTCATTCCGGAAAAATTCTTTCCGGTGGTGTTGACGCGAATGCGTTGCACAAACCAAAACGTTTCTTTGGCGCGGCAAGAAATATTGAAGAGGGCGGAAGTCTCACAATCATTGCAACGGCACTGATCGAAACCGGCAGCCGTATGGACGAAGTTATTTTCGAAGAGTTCAAGGGTACGGGCAACATGGAAATCGTGCTCGACCGCAAGCTCAGCGACAAGCGTATGTTCCCTGCAATGGATGTGAATCGTTCAGGAACCCGTAAGGAAGAATTGTTGATGGACGCGGACGATCTGAATCGCGTATGGGTATTAAGGAAGTTCTTGTCCGACTTCAATACGGTGGAAGCGATGGAGTTCCTGCTTGAGAAAATGCGCGGAACGAAATCCAACAAGGAATTCTTGAAGTCGATGAACAGTTAATGAGTCTGAACGAAGTAGTAATAGTCAGCGCATGTCGTACCCCGATTGGAAGCTTTCGCGGATCGTTGAGCTCCGTGCTTGCGCCGAAATTGGGGGCGAAAGTTATCCGGGAGGCGTTGAAACGTGCCGGCGTTGCCGATGATCAGGTGAACGAAGTAATCATGGGCAATGTCATTCAGGCTGGCGTTGGACAAGCTCCGGCTCGCCAGGCAGCAATTTATGCCGGCTTGCCTGTCTCGGTTGAATGCATGACCGTTAACAAAGTCTGCGGCTCAGGATTGAAAGCAGTGATGCTCGGCGCGCAGGCGATTATGCTCGGCCACGCGGAGGTTGTTGTTGCAGGCGGAATGGAGAGCATGAGCAACTCGCCGTATCTGCTGGACAATGCCCGCGGTGGCTACCGGATGGGTAACGCGCAGATCCTTGATTCGATGATGAAAGATGGATTATCAAACGCCTACGACGATATGCCGATGGGAAATTCTGCCGAGCTCTGTGCGAAGGAATGCAACGTCTCCCGCGAGGCGCAGGACGAGTTCGCCATCAAGAGTTATTCTCGCGCGCAGGAGTCTCAAAAGACCGGACGCTTCGACAAAGAGATTGTTGGGGTTGAAGTAACAGAAGGAAAAGAAACAAAAACGGTTCTACTTGACGAAGATGTATTCAAAACCGACTTCTCCAAGATTCCAAAGTTGAAGTCCGCATTTATAAAAGACGGAAGTGTTACGGCGGCAAATTCTTCTAAAATAAATGACGGCGCTGCAGCCCTCGTTCTTATGTCTGCTGCAAAGGCCCAACAACTCGGAGTAAAGCCGTTGGCTCGCATTGTGGCTCAGGCATCCACGGCGAAAGAGCCTGTCTGGTTTACAACCGCTCCCGCAGATGGAATTAACAAAGTCTTGCAACGCGCCGGATTGAAGATCAGCGACATTGATTTGTTTGAG
>JBBRUI010000169.1:0-9752 GCA_038247945.1 Bacteroidota bacterium
CTACAAGGAGCTTAACAAGAGAGCAAAAGATGTTCTTGGTTATCCGGATGCGGAATTGGATTCTTTGCAACTGAACGATATTGTCGTTGCAGAGAGCAAACAGGCAATGCTTCGTTCGCTGGTAACGCTAAAGAAGAAAGGTAAACTCACATTCGCAACAAGAGTGAAGCGAAAGAACGGTCGTATTTTAGATGTTGAAATTAGTGCGTCATCGTTGGGGAAGAATACAATCGTTGGAATCTGTACGGATATTTCAGAAAAGCTGCACGCCGAATCCGCGGCACAGGGAACCCACAATGAATACCGGAATTTCGTAGCCTCGCTGCCATATCCTTATGCTATATTCCTGAACCGGAAGCTGGCTGTAAAGAATGAAGCCTTCATAAAATTGTTTCCGTGGATTGCCGGCACGACGCCGTCTTTATCTGATTTCTTCGGCCGTAAGAATGCAGACCTGCTGAAAAGCCTTTCCTCTTTACTTGATAATCCGTCGGAAGAGAATTCAATTCGGAATAGAGAAATTCAGATTCCTGCAGCGGAGAGAAAGACGGTTGCCGCCGAGTTCTCCGCTTCTGCAATTCAGTACGAAGGGAAGCCGGCTCTCTACTGCACGTTTGTGGACGTTTCCGAGCGACGAAGAATTCTGGACCAGGCAGAGGGTACAGAAGAACGGTTTAGAACAATGCTGGATTCATCGCTCGAAGCAATCTCTGTTGCTCAAGGTGACCGCTTCACGTTAGTGAATAATAGTTTCCTCCGGATGTTTGGATATGATTCAGGACTGGATCTGATCGGGAAAGAGATTACTTCAATCGTTTCCGGCAAAAACGCCCGCAATGAATTTTCGGAAGTTATAAGCAAGCAATTTGAATCCGGCAAGGATGAGACCGTCCGCCATGAATACACAGGGCTCAAAAAGGACGGGACGAAAATCGACGTTGAACTCCACAATTCTGTCATCACGCTCGACGGAAACCCAACACTGCTTTCCTACTATAAAGATGTAACGAATGAACGGAAGAGCAGGGACGAGTACCAGCGGAAAATCAAGGGGCTGGAAATCCTCAACCGGGTAGCGGATGAAGTGATTGCAGCGAAATCGGTCGATGAGATGTATCAGCGGGGAATGAACGCAGCGATGAAGATCCTTGGTTTCGAAGTCGCCGCTTGCTTCTCCGTCGATAAGAAAACTTCATCCCTCGCCGTTCGCATTCATCATGGTGTGAACGACAATATTCTGTCAACCATTGGTACCCAGAAGTTGGATGAGGGTCTTGCCCGTTTTTTCAACAAGACTCATAATCCTGTAATCGTCAGCATCGATGAGTATCCGCCGTATCTACACTACAAATCGTTGTTTGAAAGTGCCGGATACAAAATCCTTGCCTTCCTTCCTCTTGTAGTTGAACAGGAGCTTCATGGAGTTCTCATGCTGGCATCGGCACGTGAGCGTATCTTTGATGATAATGACAGAACACTTCTTGCGTCGCTTAACCGACAACTCAACCTTGGCATTGAACGAAGTATCCTTGCAGAACACGCCCGCCGCGCTGAAGAACGCTTTGATGCCACGGTTAAAAATATCGGCGACGTGTTGTATACACTGCAGCCGGGGGGTTCATTCGAGTATGTCAGTCCAAATATTGAAACGCTTATAGGTTTCAGGCCGGGTGATTTCTATGCGAACGCCGGTCTTTGGCGAACGCTCATGCACCCGGATGATCGCCCGAATATCTCGCTCCGCGTTTCGAACCAGGTTCAGGCTCTCAACGAATTCTCGTTGGAGTATCGCATCCAACCCAAAGGCAAAGCATCGTACATGTGGGTTCGTGATGTGGTTCGTTATGAGCGTGATACAAGCGGGAACGTCACTGCGGTCAACGGTATACTCCATGAAATTACGGATAGCAAGCGACTTGCTGAATTTGAATCGGCGGCCGCGCTTCAAAAAATCTCGACGGCTGACATTACTGAATCGGAAGAAAGTCTGCGTGACATCAACAATGGTATGCTGCAGTCCCGACAGAAACAGGTCAGCGGTGCCTTTACCCGCGACGAGGTGAGTTTGTTACAACCAATTGCAGACCAGGTTGGAGCGATTGTTCAACGAGTGAAGCTGTTTGAACAGGCGAGTGCCGAAAGCAGCTATGTCCGTAACCTTCTCAACTCCATTAACACTGTTGTGTACACAGTAGACTCAGAGTATCGGATCACAGCCGTCAACAGGGCATGGCAGGATTTCATGGCGGCTCAGGGACACACAGAGTGGGCAGATGCAGAAAAAGTTATTGGCCAATCACTCCAGAAAATTATCTCCGATGAAGAACTATGGAAGCAGCACAAACTTGTAATGGATGACCTTTTTGCCCGTCGACTGACGCATTACTCGCGTGACTTTGAAATTGCCGGGGAGGGTGGACGAAGCGCGTACCATCTGGTCATAAATCCGATGGTTATCAACAACAAGGTTGCCGCTCTTGTTTTCACACATACAGACATCACTGAAATCAACAGGACCGAAGCTGAGATCGGGCAGCGAAATAAGGAGCTCACGGCGCTGAACACAATTGCAACTTCGATCAGCACCTCGCTTGAGTTGGAGGAGATTCTCCGGGTCGCAACGGAACAATTACAGCAAACATTCGACGCGAATGTCGTTGCCTTCTATCTTCTCGATGAAGAAAAAAAGCAGCTTGTACTTTCGCGTCACACAGGAATTTCCAAAGACAGCGCCGAAACTGTTCAGCGGCTTGATGTGGAAACTTCACTTATCGGAACAGTAATCTTGCAGCGTAAGCCTGTGTACGTTTCGCACGTATCATCCGATCACCAACTGAGGGGAGATTCGGGTATTGGCGTGATGGGAGTACTTGGACTTGGAAGCACCGCCGTGGTACCCATGCAAACGAAGGAAAGAGTTCCCGGTGCGTTCCTGATAAGTTTTGCAACGTCGCATGTCTTTACACAGAACGAACAGCAGCTGTTACTGCTCATCGGCAATCAGCTGGGAGCTGCTATCGAAAATGCCCAGTTGTATTCCCAAGTGCAGCGACAGGTCAAAACCTTGACGACACTGTACGAACTAGGCAAAGGGTTGACGGGAGTTCTTGACCTGAATTCGATGCTGCAATTAGTGTATCGTGAGATCAGGACAGCGTTGCCCGTGGAAAAATTTTACTATCAGGCATATCTGCAAGATCAAAATGCACTCTCGCTTCTGAGTCGAACGGTAAGCGACATCGTTGAATTCTATCCGGCGGGCGTGAAAGCAACGGCCTTGCCCAAGTGGCCGAACGCAATTTACCAGGGTGTCGTCGCTCATGGGACCTCATTTATTGGCAGTACCGGAGATACTCCAGGCGATTCAATGATTGCTGTTCCTATCAAGTCGGAAGAAAAAGTCACAGGTATCATCTCCGTTGTTGCTACCGGCGAAAATGTGTACACCAACGTTCACTTGCGTCTCTTGGAAAGTATCGCTAATTTGACAGGAGTTGCAATCAGCAAAGCCACGTTGTACGAAGACACCCTGAAGAAATCTTCCGAAATCGAAAACAGAAACAAAGAACTGGACGATTTTACATATGTAGTGTCCCACGACTTGAAAGAGCCGCTGATAAGTATTGATGGCTATAGCAAGATTGTACTAAAGGATTACAGGGACAAGCTCGACAACGAGGGGAAAGAATATCTGGGGGCGGTGGTTCAATCCACGACCCGAATGAAACACCTGATTGATGATTTACTGACGCTTTCTCGCTTGGGGAGAATGAACGAAGCGTATGAAAGTGTCTCTGTCCGGAAACTCGTCGATGAAATTCTCCACGACTTGCAATTCTCTCTTAAGGAAAGAAATGTCAGTGTGTCGGTTGCGGACAATATGCCGAACGTGCATTACAGCAGCACGCGTCTCAGCATGGTCTTCCGGAACCTTCTTTCCAACGCAATGAAATTCAACGACAAACCGAATCCCCGCATTGAAATTGGCGTTCGCGAGACCGACCGGGAATATGTTTTCTCGGTTACTGATAACGGTATTGGGATTGAACCACAATACTTTGACCGTATCTTCACGATTTTTCAGCGATTGAAGAGAAGCGAAGAATATCGTGGTACCGGTGCCGGATTGACGATCGCAAAGAAAATTGTTGAGCGGGAGGGCGGGAGAATTTGGGTCGATTCAGTGCCGGCGGAAGGTTCCACATTTTATTTCACGATTAAAAAAACTTCTTAAGCGAATGGAAGAACGTCAACCAATCAAGGTTTTACTTGTAGAAGATAACCCCGATTTTGCAAAGCTGGTGGAGTTATTTCTTCGCAAACACCAGCCTGAACAATTTGCCGTCACGTGGAAAGACAACGGAACGGATGCAATCTCAGAAGTTATCCGCAACCCGGCGTACGATGTTATCCTGATGGATTATTTCCTTCCCGGACAGAACGGCCTTGAGATTACGCGGCTCCTGCAGGATAAGCTAGTGCGAATTCCTGTCGTGTTCCTGACAGTCAATAAAGATTTTGATCTTGCAGTCGAAGTGATGAAGCTCGGGATAGAGGATTATCTTGTGAAGGAAGAAATCTCAACGCCCGTCCTTCCAAAGACTATTATCAACGTCATCGAGCGACAGAAGCTTAAAGATCAACTGACGACGTTGGAGATTTCCCAGAAGCGGCTCGAAGCAATCCAGGAGCTTGTCGTTCAGATCACGGGCGAGTTACGGGTTCCGCTCGACGAGATGAGAGAATTGGTGGGTCAACTCATCCAGCATCATGGGACGGATAATCTAAAAACATATCTCACCATCATCCGCGACAACCTGCAACGGATTGAAAAGAAAATTGTGAAGCTGAAGGATTTGAAGACCGACAAGACTGTTCAATATATCAAGGACATCCGTATGTTCGATCTGTCCGATAACGCTTAAGGATAGTGGCCTTCTCATTGCCCGACACTCACGCACACCGCTTGCCACGACAATGAAGTTCAAAATCGCTCTAGCACAAATTGATCCCGCCTTAGGTAACCTTTCCGCAAACGTAGAGAAGCATGTTGAATTTGCAACCCGTGCACGGGATGCGGGGGCTGAATTGGTTGTATTTCCCGAGCTCAGTCTCACCGGCTACACCATAAAAGACATGAACTGGGAACTGGCGGTCAATCTTGAACGAGATATCTCCTCGTTGCAGGCGCTTTGTGAATTAGGTAAATCAATTTCCATTCTCGCCGGCGGGGCGGAGGAGAGCTCGAACTTCGGTATTTTTAATTCGGCCTTTTTCTTTGAAGATGGTTCGGTTCGCTCTGTCCATCGCAAGACGTATCCACCAACGTACGGCATGTTCGAGGAAATGCGGTACTTCAATTCCGGAAGTTCGGTGCAGGCGTTTGATTCGAAGCTTGGCAGATTGGGCGTATTGATTTGCGAAGATTTGTGGCATCTTCCGCTTCCGTACGTGCTCGCGCAGGACGGAGCCAATCTTATTATCGCCCTCGTCGCAAGTCCAACGCGTTTGGGTGGAAACGAAAAGGAGTTACAAACTGCCCGCGTCAATTCGGAAAACCATAAGGCATATGCCCGTCTGTTGACGACGTATCTTGCATTCTGCAATCGAACAGGCTACGAAGACGGCATTAACTTTTGGGGAGGATCGGCGGTTGTGGGCCCGGACGGGGAAGTGGAGGCACAAGCCAAGCTCTTCGATGAAGATTTGATTTTCACAATGATCGATGACGACGCTGTTCGAAGAGCCCGGCGCTTCTCCCGCCATTTCCTTGATGATAGGCTCGACGTTATGCTCACCGAACTGCATCGCATTCAATCATCCCGCCGCTAAAACCTACCGAATGACCTCATGCGCTCCTTGAAACTCGGAGCTAATTTCGTTACTTTAGTACGAAGCAACAGATTGAATTCTTTTCTTCCCCTAACGAAAGGTAGATCATGCCGACCGAGCAGCAGGCACCGTACGTAGAGCCTGCGCCCCTGGTGGACAAAGAGAACCCTCTCGAATCCATGATGAAGCGGTTTGATGTAGCCGCAGAAATTCTGGCTTTGGAGCCGGGATTCTACCAGTATTTGAAGACGCCTGTGCGTCAGCATATTGTTTCTATTCCGATCCAGATGGATGACGGAACGGTAGAACTGTTCGAAGGCTACCGGGTGATTCACAATGACGTTATGGGTCCGTCGAAAGGTGGGATTCGTTATTCACCCGATGTAACACTGGATGAAGTAAAGGCGCTTGCCGCATGGATGACCTGGAAGTGTGCGGTTGTTGGAATTCCTTTTGGCGGAGCGAAGGGTGCTGTGCGCTGTGATCCCTCAAAGCTCACGCGCGTCGAGATTGAAAAAATTACGCGCCGGTATACCGCGAACCTGATGGATGTCTTTGGCCCGGATAAAGACGTACCGGCACCCGACATGAACACGAACGAGCAAACGATGGCCTGGATCATGGATACGTACAGCATGCACCATCGTCAAACGGAGAATGCAGTTGTCACCGGAAAACCGCTGATCCTCGGCGGGTCGTTGGGAAGACGTGAAGCGACCGGTCGCGGTGTAATGGTAACTACTCTATGCGCACTCGAAACTCAAAAAATGGTACCCGCGAATGCGACTGTTGTTGTTCAAGGCTTTGGAAATGTCGGGTCAATTTCTGCCAAGTTGCTTGAAGAGCAAGGCTGCAAGGTAATCGCGATTAGCGACATCTCCGGCGCGTACTATAACAAAAATGGAATTGACGTTAACGGTGCCATAGCCTACGCCCAAAAGAATAAAACCCTGGAAAACTGGAAAGGCGGAGAGAAGATTTCGCAAACCGAGTTGCTGCAGCTTGAATGCGATGTACTTGTGCCCGCAGCGAAGGAGGATCAAATAACGGCATCTGTCGCGAAGAAGATAAAAGCAAAAATTATCGTTGAAGGAGCCAACGGTCCGACAACTGCCGCAGCAGATCCCATATTGCAGGATAAGGGAGTTCTCGTAATTCCGGACATACTTGCAAACTCCGGAGGCGTGACGGTTTCATACTTTGAATGGGTTCAGGACCGGATGGGATACTTCTGGGATTTGCCCAGAGTGAACCGCCGACTCGACCGGATGATGCGTGCGGCATTCGATGCCGTCTATGCGAGAGCCGGGCAGCACAACGTTACGATGCGGATCGGGGCGTACGTACTTGCAATCGATAAAGTGGCGAAGACCCTGAAGATACGCGGCATCTATGCTTGACCGGTGCATGAATTATATCTTCAGCCTTCTGATTGTTGCATCTCCGGTTTTTTCGCAAGAGATGAAAGAAACGCTGACGAATCTTGATGTGATTCGTTTGCTGGCAAAACAGATGACCGTCGATGCTGTCCGACAAACAAGAATTGATTCCCCGGGTAAAATCGATTTATCCGTGTTTCCGAAAGAAACCGGATGGTATGTTGAAGGTTCTGTCGGGGAAGGTCTGCAGTCTTTGGGATTTGTCGTCCGGCAAGACACTGCTGCACCTTTAGCGGCGGCATTCGGCTTGAGCGACACGCGTATCGAATATTCGAACATTCGAAAAGATAGTTTTTTTGGCTCTAAGCTCGTCGATAGAATGGTAGAGATTCAACTCACGAGCAAATTTACCGATCGAAGAACCGGAAGCATCCTGTGGGCATCGGAAAAAGCACAGTCAATCGTGGACACCATCGAGTTATCGGAAATCAACAGAATCGAGAACCCGACAATCGCAATTACCCGCGGCACGCTTCCGCGTGAAGGCTTCTTTTCAAATTTTGCAGAGCCGCTGATTTTACTTGGGGCGATTGCCGTAGCTGTTTTCTTATTGTTCAACGTACGTAGTTAAGAAAGGAAATGATTATCAAACACTCAATGAATATTCGGAGCCTCTTCATTGTTCTTGTTGGTTTGGCACTCATCCTCGGTGGATGCAGTTCAAAAGACACAATGTCAACCCTGAGTGCCGAAGAACGGTTTCAACACGCAAAAGCTTTGTTCGATAACGGGGAGTACCTGGAAGCAGCGACGGAGTTCACCGTAATTACTCTCCAGTATCAGGGCAGCGCCGTTGCCGGCGATGCTCAGTTTTATCTTGCTGAATGTCGTTTCAAGCGAGGCGAATATCTTCTCGCGTCGTTCGAGTATCAAACGCTTCGCCGTAACATGCCGGCAAGTCCGCGAGTGTCGGAAGCCATGTACAAGCTCGGCCTCTCATATTACAATCTGTCGCCGAAATCCCGGCTGGATCAACAGTACACGAAACGGGCGATTGAGGAATTGCAGGCATTCGTCGAATACTATCCGTCCAGCGAATTCGTTCCTGATGCTTCAGCTAAAATTCAGGAGCTGACCAACCGACTGGCAAAAAAAGATTACGAGACTGCCCAGCTCTACGCAGCGATGGAGTACACGAAAGCATCCATGCTCTATTACGATAACGTCATCGAAAAATACCACGATACGGAATATGCACCGCTTGCCTATCTGGAGAAAACCGAACTGTTGATAAGCCGGAAGCGCTTTCGGGACGCCAAGACAGAGATTACAAAATTCATGGAGAAGTATCCCAGTAGTGTCTTGCGGGCAAAAGCGAACACGCTGAATGAAAAAATCGACGCTGAATTAAAGAATGCACCTTCGGCAAGCGGCAAAGATTCGGGTACGAATGTCGCCCCCTCATCGGAAGCAAACCTGGTTCGCGCAAAATAATGCAGCAGCGTCTTGTCAAAGATTCTCAAGTGTACACAACCGAGCTCGTCCTTCCGAACGATACGAATCAATTAGGCAATCTCCTCGGCGGACGGCTGATGCATTGGATCGACATCGCTGCTGCGATATCGGCCGCGAAGCATTCGACCCATGTCTGCGTTACCGCCTCCGTCGACGAATTGAATTTTCACCACCCGATAAAACTTGGAGAGATTGTTATTCTGCAAGCCTCCGTCAACCGTGCGTTTACCACCTCGATGGAAATAGGAGTGTTGGTAACAGCACAAAACATGCGTGGCGGGCCTCCGCGTCGGGCGAACAACGCGTATCTGACGTTTGTAGCACTGGACGATAACGGTAAGCCTGCATCGGTTCCGCCTATCATCGCAGAAACTGAAGAGGAAAAACGAAGATACGACGATGCGCTGCAGCGCAGACAGATACGTTTGGCGCGCAGAAACAACAGGTAACGGGCAGGCATCTTGCGGAATTTTTTCAATGTTGGATTTTCATATCAGCTCTTGTACATCCCGCGCCGGCGGTTTGCGTTGAGCTTGTTTTATTTTCAGATCTTGTGCGCCCCCGCGGCTTTCTCCCAACGTTCGTTTACTTCCTTTGGCGCCCTGGCGGATTACAACCTCGGCTATCGCGCAACAGGACTCGGCTTTATCCCCGCCGGCATATCTCCGCCAAGCATTGTAGTCCTTGCTACCGAACAGCCCTCGCTCCGTTTGTATGAACTGACTCTCGGCGGCAAGCTCAATTACACGCAGAGCGTAAAAACCCGGCACACGTACCGCCTCGCCAAATTCTCTGCTGCGGGGGAAGGGCAGTGGGAGTGTACGGCGTTAACTTCGGACGGGAATATTCTATCAGTCATCAAACAGACATCCAACGGCGCTGAAGAAAAAGATTACTCGCTTCCCGCCACCATCGACAAGTTTGTTTTCGCAGATATCAATCGGGACAAGCGAAGGGATGTTTTGCTGTTCGGCAAAAACAGCGCAGGGATTGTGACGCTGCTACGTCAGGCGAACGGCTCGTTCA
>JBBRUI010000170.1:0-9703 GCA_038247945.1 Bacteroidota bacterium
CGTTCACTCTGTTCGCTCACAACATCTGTCGGGAAGAAAGGCGGGTGTGCGGGAAGTAACTGTGCAACCGCTGCGACGAGTTCGTTCGTATTGTCACGCTTCAAAGCAGAGATGGGAAAAATTTCTTTGAACGAAAACGCCTTCGAATACTTCCCGATCATCGGCAGCAATGCTTGCTTGTTTATCTGGTCGACCTTGTTGATGACGAGGAAGACAGGCTTGTGCAGTCCCTTCAGTTTCGAAAACGCCTCGCCATGCTCGGGTTCTTCCGGTTTCGTCGCATCGATCATAAACAGCACCGCATCCGCGTCCTCGATTGCCGACGCAGCCGATTCCATCATTACTTCCTGCAGCATATACTTGGGCTTCATGATGCCGGGTGTGTCAAGGAAGATCATTTGATATTCTTCCGTCGAAAGAATGCCGAGGATTTTGTGGCGGGTAGTTTGGGCCTTGGGTGAAACGATGGAGATCTTCTGCCGCAGCAACGCATTCATCAACGTGGACTTGCCCACGTTCGGCTCGCCGATGATGGTAACGTAGCCTGATCGAAAGTGTTGAGAAATATTCATGCCCTCATTCACAAATCGCCTTCAAACAAAAACCCCCGTCATCGGTACGGGGTAAAAAATTGTCAATTGGCAGTTGACAATTCACAATTGACAATTGGTCTTTTTTACAACGCATCCTCTCCCGACTCTCCCGTCCTCACCCGAACTACATCTTCCACCGCGTAAACAAAAATCTTTCCGTCGCCCACCTGCCCGGTCTTTGCGGCATTGACGATTGTATCGATCACTTTATCCGCCAGTGAATCAACCACGATGACTTCTAATTTTATTTTAGGGAGGAAATCGATCTGGTATTCCGAACCGCGGTAGAGTTCGGTGTGGCCTTTCTGCCGGCCGTATCCCTTCACTTCAGTCAGAGTCATTCCCTTGACTCCGATCTCAGCAAGCGCTTCCCGAACATCGTCGATGCGAAACGGGCGAATGATGGCTTCGATTTTTTTCATATGGGAGAAATACTTATTGAATAATGAATAATCCCGGAGACTGATCTTTCTTTAGCAATTCAAGCACTTTGGGAATTAGTGGTTTCAAAAGTTTATGTGTGTTACTTCGTGCTTTCAACACAAAAATAAGAACGGGAAATTCCTCAATAGATTGTTGAAACGAAATACTCTTGTCAACAGTGATGAGCGCATCGAAAGAATGTTGAACCATCAACGCAAGGAGCGCCCCATTTTTAATGCCTTTCCAGTTCAAGTAGTCAACCGTAAAAACTTCGTGGCCAACTCCAAAGTCGAAACGCAAATCGTTAGGAAGATTCTCATCCAGCAGCAACTTCATTCAGAATCTGTTCCTTCAGTACAAGAGACTCGGCAACATTTAACACCTCCAACGTTTGCTCTTTTGAGACTGTTGGAAAATTCCTGAGAAAATCTTCAAGGGTTTCTCCCTCCATCAGGTAGTCAAAAAGCGATTCAATCTGAACTCGAGTTCCCGTGAAGACAGGTGTTCCACCCATCGTTTCAGGGTCAATTGTTATCGCACCTTTTACAAACATCTCCTCATTTCCTTTCCTTTTACTTCCGCCGTATTGCCTACCTTTTTCCCGATACTGTAGAGGCAGGGAAAGCGCAGCATCAAATTAGTACGTCGTCCATTTCAGTATGCTACAAAATTTCAAATGAACGATTTACTTTCACGTATTGTATCTTCTTGCGTCCATTCTTTCTCTCTGTAAGCTCTGTAAGAGGCAGGTCATTCTGAACAAACTCGATTGTAGAGCCGTTCTTGATCTTAGTGAGCAGCTTCGGATTCTTCAAAATTTCTTTTAAGAAATCGAAGGTCAGCCCAATGTTATGGTTCACCATTTCTCGGTTCGTCATCCTTTCACTCCGATTTCAGCAAGATCTTTCCAAACATTGTCGATACGAAAGGGATGGATGATGGCTTCGATTTTTTTCATTCGGTAATCCGGATGTTACTCTTCAATAATAGTCAACTTGTTTAATGTTTTGTTCGTAAGATGTTCAACGACTTTTCTCGCAAGCGGCTGAAGTGTTGCATGACGATTGTCATATGCGCGAAGTACGAAGACAACAGTAGGAACCTTGTCGAGATTCTGCTGATATTCGAGATGTTGATCAACTGTTACGAATACATCAAACTTGTTGTTTGCCATCAAGACGAGAAGTTCCCCATTTCTCTTTCCATTCCATCCCATGAAGTCTGTTGTGACAACCTCATGTTCTTCTCCAAAATCGAATCGTAACTTCTGCGGAAGATTCTGATCAAGCAAGATTTTCATTGAGTATCTTCTGGTTCGTGACAAAGCCTTCAGCGCAGTTGAGTACTTCAAGCGCTTGGCTGCGTGTTACGCCAGGAAAATTTTCCAAAAAAATTTCGAGTGAATCTTCCTCCAAGTAATCGAACAGCGTTTGAATCGGAACTCTTGAGCCCGTGAAGACTGGTGTTCCACCCATCGTTTCGGGGTCAATTGTTATCGCACCTTTTACAAACATCTCTTCATCTCCTTTCCTTCATTTCCCATGACACTGCTTATACTTCTTTCCGCTGCCGCACGGACAGGGATCGTTCCGGCCGATCTTTTCTCCAACCTGAATCGGCTGGGTTTTTTCCGCTTTGTTTTCCGAAGACGGTTGTCCTGGCATCGGTTCGCGGTTGCCCTGAAATCCCATGCCCGTCGAGGTTTCGTGCGAGGTGCGCAGTTGCTGCGGACGTCTGGGTCCACGGATGGGCAACTGCTGTGCTTCGACAGGGAATAACTTAAACGCCGTCGTCACGATCTCCGTGTTCACCTGTCCAAGGAATTCCATGAACATGTTGAATGCTTCGGTCTTGTACTCAACAATCGGATCCTTCTGGCCGTACGCCCGGAGATGAATTCCTTCCTTCAAGTCATCCATCTCGCGCAAATGATCTTTCCACTTCTCGTCGATAACACGCAGTACAACCATCTTCTCAATCTGCGCCATCATCTCGTGGCCAAGCTTTTCCTCTTTACGCTTGTAGAACTCCTTCGCCTCTTTGACAATTTCCGCCTTCACCCCGTCTTTTCCAAGAGATTGAAATTGCTCGGGAGTGAACTGCATGTCCACAAGAAGCTGTGAGCGCAAATCGTTTTGCAGTTCTTCGATCTGCCCATCGTCGTAATATTTGTCAACCAGTTTATCGGCGACTTCATCCAACAGATCGAGAATGTCATCCTTTACGCGATCGCTGACAAGTGCACGGCGACGGCGCGTGTACACGACTTCGCGCTGCTGGTTCATGACGTTGTCGTATTCAAGCAGCCGTTTACGAATGCCGAAGTTGTTCTCCTCCACCTTCTTCTGCGCACGCTCCACCGATTTCGTAATAAGCGAATGAGTGATCACTTCGCCTTCCTTCAATCCCATCCGTTCCATGATGCGCGCGATACGATCGCTGCCGAAGAGCCGCATCAAATCGTCTTCAAGAGAGAGATAGAACATGGATGAGCCCGGATCGCCCTGGCGGCCTGCACGGCCGCGCAACTGGCGATCGATACGCCGCGCTTCGTGCCGCTCCGTTCCCACGATATGTAATCCCCCTGCTTCACGCACGCCCGGACCCAGCTTGATATCGGTGCCGCGGCCCGCCATGTTGGTTGCGATGGTGATCGCTCCCGGATTTCCTGCGTGCGACACAACTTCCGCTTCACGTTGGTGCTGTTTCGCGTTCAAGACGTTATGCGGAACGTTCTTCCGCTTCAACATGCGGCTGAGAGTTTCCGAAACTTCAACACTTGTCGTACCGACCAGCACGGGACGGTTCTGCGAACGCATTTTCTCCAGCTCTTCGATGACGGCGTTGTATTTCTCCCGTTTCGTTTTGTAAATAACATCTTCCACATCGTCGCGTACCATCGGCTTGTTGGTCGGTATAACGACAACGTCCAGCTTGTAGATGTCAAAAAATTCACCGGCTTCCGTTTCCGCCGTTCCGGTCATACCCGCAAGTTTACCGTACAGACGGAAATAATTTTGCAGCGTAATGGTGGCGAGCGTTTGCATGTCGCGTTCAACCTTCACGCCTTCCTTTGCTTCGATTGCCTGGTGCAATCCGTCGGAATAACGGCGGCCCGGCAGTAAACGTCCGGTAAACTCGTCGACGATTTGTACTTTCCCATCGTCCGTTACGACATACTCATCATCCTTTACATAGAGGGAGTACGCACGAAGCAGCTGCGTCACGGTGTGAATCCGGTCGCTGCGTTCTGCATACAGCCTGTTCAACTCATCTTTCTTCTGCTGAATTTCATCCTTCGAGAGAGTGCTGTCATGTTCCAGAATGCTGAACTCTGTTCCCAGGTCGGGAAGAATAAAAAAATCCTTGTCTGAAACAGTCGGCGCAAGAAGTTCGCGGCCCTTGTCCGTCAGATTGATTTGATGATTCTTCTCATCGATTGCGTAGAACAACTCGTCATCAATCTCGTGCATGCGGGCAGACTGATCGCGCAGGTATTCGGATTCTGTACGCTGAATGAGGCTCTTGTTGGATGGTTCGGAAATCATTTTCATCAACCGCGGATGCTTCGGAAGCCCGCGGTTTGCGCGCAGCAACCGTGGACCGGCTTCCTCTTCCTTTTCATCGGCAATAAGCTTCTCCGCCTCGGCTACCATCTTTCCGACAAAATTTTGTTGGGCGCTCACCAGCCTCTCGACGCGTGGTTTCATCTCATCAAACTTATGATCTTCCTGCGACGTGGGTCCGCTGATGATAAGCGGCGTTCGTGCTTCATCCACCAGCACAGAGTCAACTTCATCGACGATGGCGTAGAAGTATTCGCGATGCACGAGATCGATCTTATCGACCACCATGTTATCACGGAGATAATCGAACCCGAACTCGTTGTTCGTGCCGTATGTAATATCGCAGCCGTACTCTTTACGTCGTTGGAACGAATCCATTGTATTCTGAATACAGCCAACGGTCAAGCCGAGAAACTCGTATACCTTTCCCATCCATACGCTGTCGCGCTTCGCCAGGTAGTCATTCACTGTAACAATATGAACGCCGCGGCCAGGGAGCGCATTGAGATACGCAGGCATTGTTGCCACAAGTGTTTTGCCTTCGCCCGTCGCCATTTCCGCAATTCTTCCTTGATGCAGCACCACCCCGCCAATCAACTGGACGTCGAATGGAACCATATCCCATATAAGCGGACTGCCCATAATCTCAAACTTTTGCCCGACGAGTCGGCGGCATGCATCTTTTACAGCAGCAAACGCCTCAGGGAGAATTTCGTGCAATGTATCCGCCGTAATTTCGTTGCGTTCTTTCTCCAACGCCGAGAGTTGATCTGCGAGTTGTTCACGTTCCGCGCCTTCAACATCCGTGCTCAGCTTCTGCTTTACGGATTCAATCTCAGCTTCGGTATCTTTGATTGCTTCGTGAATGCGCGTGCGAAACTCTGTCGTCTTCTCCCGCAGTTGATCGTCCGTGAGGGTCTGATATTCCTGGAAATGGGCGTTAATCTCGTCCACAAGAGGACGGATCAGCGTAACATCTTTCTCGTGCTTGCTGCCGAATATCTTCTTCAAAACACCTAACATTCACACACCACAGTTGTTAATGTGAAAAATTTCGCCTAAATATAGTCAGAAAACCATTGACAAACAATTGAAGCCGGCTCAGCTTTTCTCCCCTTACCGCCGATTTGAAAGATAAATTCTATTGGCGTGGCACAAAGTTCTACTCCGTTCACTTCATGCATGCGAAAGGATTTGAATGAACACACGAAATTTCCATTCCATCATTATCCTGTTTTTATTGTTGGGTGGATGCGCCACTACACGACAACTGAACGTTCCCGCGAATCAGACATCCGTTCCGGATCTCATCTTTGTTAAACCAAGTCCTCTCACCGCCCTCAGCACTTCATCGTATCCCGCGATAAAAACGAAAATTGACTCGCTCGTTCCGGACTCCTTATTCCCGCCCGGACATATCGGGATAAAGGTCGTTTCGTTGAAGACAAAAGAGGTCTTGTACGAACTAAATTCTCAATCGCTTTTCAATCCCGCTTCCAACCAGAAACTCTACACCTCTGCGGCTGCGCTTGAAACACTTGGCGAATCTTTTCAGTTGTCAACTGTTGTCAGCATCGACTCTACATCGAACACAATTTACATCAAGGGATTCGGGGACGCAGTATTCTCCACAGCCGATTTGGATTCACTTGCGAAGATGGTCCGGAAAAAACTGCCGGCCGGAGGAACATGGAGAGTTGCCGGAGACGTTTCGTATTTCGATAATGAATATTGGGGTTATGGTTGGAGCTGGGATGATGAGCCGGAGTATTACCAGATGTTTCTTACGCCGCTCATTCTGAATGGCAATACGATACGGTTGGTCGCAAAGCCGGGGACACGGGTCGGCGATTCGTTGGTTGTATATACCGAACCTGCTACAAATTTCGTTACGATTGAGAACCGCGGCAGAACAGTTCTTGACAGTATCAGCACTCCGATAAAGCTTTGGCGCAAATGGCGCGAACGTTTAAATGTTCTTACCGTTGACGGAGACCTGAAGCTGCGCGATACAACGGGAGAAAATTACGATTTGAGCGTGTGGCAGCCGGAACGATACACCGTGCAGGTGTTCGCGGAATTACTCCGCAAGACCGGCGTAATTGTGTACGAGACAACGATAGACACCTTATCACCGGAAGCTTTTGAAGTCGCACGATTCTCGCATCCGCTCGACTCCGTTGTAACGTACATGAACAAAGTAAGCGACAATCTTGCTGCGGAATCTTTGCTAAAAATCCTCGCTGCAGAAAAAAGAGGAAAGCCGGGCTCTGCGGAAGTCGGCGCCACAATTGTGAAGGAATTTCTCTCTGCAAACGGGGTTGACACGACGAAGGTGCGAATAGCCGACGGCTCTGGCCTTAGCCGCATGGATCTTATCTCGCCTACTGCTACGATTCGGTTGCTCGAGACGATGTATAACTCACGCCATTTTGAAGCATACCTCCACTCGTTGCCGATAGCCGGAGTTGATGGAACGATCAAAAGCCGGATGCGTCGCACGACAGCGGAAGGAAACCTGCGCGCAAAAACAGGAACGCTCAGCAGCGTGACTGCACTTTCAGGTTACGTTCAAACAGCAGATGGCGAGTGGCTTGCATTCTCGGTGATGATGATGAACTACACCAATCCGACAAAATCGTACAGACAGGTGCAAGATAGGATTGGAATATTTCTGAGTCAGTTGCGGAGGGAGAACTTTTAACAACTTGCGAAGTAAGGGATTGAAGAATCGAGGCCTGCGGACTTACTTCATGAGAATCAGCTTCTTCGTTTCAACAAAATCTCCTGCCTTCAACCGATAAAAATACACCCCGCTTGCGAAGCACAACTGACTCGCGCTCGCTTGCTAAACTTGACAAACGCTGGTAGTGTGAATATATTGATTACAGAATTTCAGGATGAAGCATGACAACTCTAACAGTCACCATTAATGAACATTCGCGCCAAAGATACGGTGTACGGGGACAACATATTTCGTTTGAAGATCTTCGCCTCCGCATCATTAGTGCCGAGGCGACGACTTCGTTGCGCAACGCTAATCGCGTCGCACGCAAAACCGGACTGCGAAAGCTGACAAGGAAGGAAATCGAGAACGAGATCGTCGCGGTACGCAATGGATCGCGTCGTTCTTGATACGAACATTGTGGTGTCTGCCCTGATCGGGAAAGGTAACCCACGGCGCGTTCTCGAAATCATCTCTCTCCGAGAAGCAATTGTGTGCCTAAGTTCGGCAACATTTGCAGAGTATGTTGAAGTCCTCTCCCGCCCAAAGTTTGCCCGATACCCGGAATTCAGTGAATCTGCTGTCACTACAGTAAGGCACCTCCGGTCCATGTCTCTCTTTGTCAAGCCTACTCGGAGGGTGCAAGTCTGTTCAGACCCCGACGACGATAAGTTTCTTGAGATTGCACTAGAAGTAGAAGCGTCGTATCTCATCACGGGGAACAAGAAGCATTTCCCACTTGAGTCATACAAAGGAGTTCGCATCGTTTCACCCGCTGAGTTTCTGAGGGTCAGACGTTAGCAAAGCAGCAAAAGCTTCTTCGTGTCCACAAACCTTCCCACCCAGTACATTCCCGAAACAAGTTGCAGCTTTTTTGTGTGATTCTATCTGATGAGAGTGAGTTTTCTCGCTTGAACAAAATCATCCGCAACCAGACGATAAAAATAAACGCCGCCTGCAAGATTTGTCGCATCGAATTGAACTTGCTTCTCCCCCGCGTCTTCAACTCCATCAACCAGCGTTACAACTTCTCTGCCAAGTACGTCAAACACTTTCAGAGTAACGTGGCTGACTTCCGGCGTCTGATATCTGATCTCTGTACTTGGGTTGAATGGGTTGGGGTAGTTTTGGAATAACGCAAACCGCAGCAGGGCTAACTCTCTAACGCCAGTCGTGCTCACCAAAACTCGTATTGGGTCTTCGTACCTGACTGTTCCGTCTAGATCAACTCGCTTCAAACGATAAAACCACACGCCGGGAAACACTGATGTATCAACGAAAAAGCATTCACCCAGCGGCGGAGGAAGCGGCGGCACGGCACAAAAGCTCCCGTTCAATTCAGTGAAGCCGGATTCGTTTTCATTTCTCCGCTGAACACTTGAGCCAAAGAAATTGATTTCCGGAATTCCATAACACCAACGTAGCTCCACCGAGTTGGGCGAACGGACGATAACGCGCAGGCACGTTTGCTGCGCATTCATTTCGTCGGCAAACACACCAGCAATGAGCGCGATAATCGCTACAAGAAAAACTTTGTTCATAAAAGCCTCCTTCCATCAACGAATCAACATGAGTTTTCTTGTCTCAACCAATCCACCAGCCTTCAACCGATAAAAATACACCCCGCTTGTCAATCCGCTTGCGTTAAACGTAACCGACTTGTATCCCGGCTGTTCAATTCCATCAACCAACATTGCAACCTCTCTGCCGAGCATGTCGAAGACTTTGAGTGTAGCGAAAGTCGTGTTTGGGATTTGAAACTTAATGGTCGTCGTTGGGTTGAACGGGTTGGGATAGTTCTGTTCGAGTGAAAACCGTAAAGGAGCGGTCTCTTCCACGGAAGTGGTGGAGTTCACTCTCACAGCACCGGTAAGGTGCGACGTTCCGTCGAGATCAACCTGCCGGAGACGATATTGGAGTTGTCCGCCCGGCGACAATGCATCAACGAACTCATATTCGTGCGGCTCAAGCGTTGTGCCGTGCCCGGCAATAAAACTGTTCGGCAATTCAGTGAATTCCTGTTCACCCTCCTCTTTGCGCTGAACATGAAAACCATAGTTATTGATTTCGGAAATCGTTCTCCAGTGTAATCGTACGCGATTATTTCCAAGTGAGACGGCAGTGAAAGAGGCAAGCTGTACAGGAACATTCGTGATCATTTCACTGAGCGGACGTTCCCAGAGTCCCGCTCCGTCTGTGCCTGCATAGAGTTTCGTTTGATTGACGAGGAGTGAAACGATGGAGGGATTCGACAATCCGGTACTGACGGCAACCCAGTGAGCGCCAAAATCTTCCGAAAGAAAAACACCGTTCGATGTCCCGGCAAATACGTTCGGCCCGCTCATACCTAGTGCCCGCACATCTGTGGGGGTAAGACCGGAATTCACGCCGGTCCA
>JBBRUI010000171.1:0-9650 GCA_038247945.1 Bacteroidota bacterium
CCCGACGGCTTACCATCAGGGTTCATGATTTTCGCCTTTTAGAAGGATAGCTTTCTCATCAACCAATCTTCATCATTTCGAGCGGAGAGGGAGAGATTCGAACTCTCGGTAGAGGTTTACCCCCTACGGCGGTTTAGCAAACCGCTGGTATCGGCCACTCACCCACCTCTCCAATTTCAGAACTGCGCAACCCTTTGTAAAAAAAAACTCTGCGAAACAGGAAGATATTCCCTCCGAAGGTCGATGACTCGACTCGTCGAGAGTCCCCTTCGGGAGAACTCTCGGTAGAGGTTTACCCCCTACGGCGGTTTAGAGGTTGTTTAAAAAGTCCTTGGATGTCATTCTGAGACCCGCTTCTCAGGGTCGAAGAATCCAGAAACAGGCTCTGTTCTGGATTCTTCACTTCGCTTCACTCCGTTCAGAATGACAGTTTGTTTCTTTTTGGACAGCCGCTGGTATCGGCCACTCACCCACCTCTCCAATTCTGTAAAAGATAATACTGCACTTCTTCCTGTTTTCGGCCCCTGGTCGACGAAGCTCATCGTTTGATGAGTGCAGTCAACACTAACACGCATTTAGAAGAGTTTCTGAACAAAATTTAGGAAAATAACGGTCGCATTGCAAGATGTTTATCGCGGGACGTCTGTCGTAAGACGGAAGCGCAATACAACTCCCCTCGTCCCATCAAGGACGTACAGCATTCGGTCAAAGAATGCGAGGCCGGTGGGATTCAACATCGCTCCGTCAGATTTTGCTCTCCCGAAGGATTCCACTTTGAATGCCCCGCGGCTGTTGAATTTGAATACGCTGTCGAGCCCGGCATCGGCAATAAAAATATCACGTCGCACGCGGTCAATGGCTACAGCTTCCGGCCGGAGATATCGCCCCGGCCTGATGAAGTCCACACTCTGATCTTCAACTCGTGCCGGATCGTAGCGGGGCAGCCATCCTTCGAACTCCGTACTGCTTTCGTACCGCATCCAGAGAGCGCCGTAGACGATTCCCTCGTTGGTTTGAGTCAGAACAAAATCCTTCACGTTTGGAAATGCAGCAATGGCGGTGGGACGAAAAATATCCGTGATGCCGCTGCCTGTGCGCGTTGTAAGTCCGGCAACAGGTGTTACAAAATGATCATCGCGGTCAAATTGCAGAACACGTGAATCAGGATCAACAAAACTTGTATTGTCCGGCCCGTTGCGAACAACGAGAAATGTATTGTCGCCAAAAATGGTAATGCCGGGGAATCGTCGTTCAGGCTTCGCAAGTTCGCGCCAGATGGTGTCGATGCGTGCCAAGCCCAATTCATGATTCGCGTCGACAAGGTGAATGCGGAACACGGCGCCCACGCTGTCGCCATTCGGTGCAACAATCTGTCCCCCTACCAGCAAATCAAGTCTGCTATCCTGGGCAAGCGATATCGGCCGCAACATCTTCCGCGTACTTAGAATCTGGCCCGCTCTGTTCATCATAACGACGCGGCCTGCGCCCTCCCCATACGTATCGGCAACATACAGCAACTGATCGTTTCCGACAAGGATATCCTGCGGGCGCGTGAAACCGGCAAGTGGCGGAGTAATCTGAACGTAGGACGTATCGAATGCAGTTTCCGGAATGGGTGCGAGCAACGGAGGTTTCTCTTCACATCCAGAGTGGATCAGAAGAACTGAAACAGCAAATACTATGAGAGAGAGATTCTTCATCAATACGTAAAGGCAAGGGAGAAACGGTGGACAGAACCGAGCTCGCTGAATTTTGCAAATGCATAATCGGCACGCACACGGCTGATGTCCGCAAGTTCAACTGCAAAGCCGGCTCCCAGACTAAAATCCTCGGGCGAAGTTTCATCTGCGCCAAATAACTTCTGGCCGATCGTCCGCTTGACACCGCCGCGCAGAAACAAAGTGTTACGGTAGGAATACTCCGCGCCTATTCTGAAGTGTTCTGAATTATCGTTGGGATGGTTGAGCTGTAACGATGTCGTCAGTTTGGAGTCCTCGTCGTCAATCGGATCCATGGCAATGCCCAGCTTGAACACAGTGGGAAGCGAGAATGATTGGAACGAACTGACGCTCGCGCCATTAAAGGTCGTGATCGACCCCTTGGGCTGAACGTCTGATCCGAAATTTGAAATTGTCACCGCAAAGCGAGTCGAGCCGAGTCCTGTCCAATAGAACGTGCCGAGATCGACCATCATCGCGCGCATCTTCAATACATCAAGCGTTTCTTCGGCGTAGCGAAGAGTGACACCGAAACTGAATTGTTCCGTCATCTTGTTTGCATACGTGAGGCCGATTGCAATATCTCCGAACGAAAAGAATCTGCCTGTTCCGAACGGCTGCGTCTCGGTTGTAATCTCCATGTCTTTTGTGTGCAGCGAAGAGAACGACGCGCCGAGAGCATCTCCCTCACCCAGCCGGTACACGATGCCGAAATACTCATGGCTGATATCGACGACGTAATCGGTGTGGGAAGCTATTACTTCGTTGCCGCTAAACTGCACAAGCCCGGCGGGGTTCCAGTACAACGCTGAAGCATCGTTCGCCACGGCAACAAACGACTCACCCATTGCAACACCGCGGGCCCCGACACCGATTTTCAGAAATTGGAAAGCCGAAATGCCCGCACGCTGTCCACCCAGATTCGGGACGAGCTGTGCAAAGGCGGAGCCTGTGCAAACAATCAACGACACAAGTATGATGGAGAAAATTCTTTGCATTAGAATCGCAGTGCTAAACTTAGTCGAATTGTCCGGGGCTCTTTGTACCGCGCCGGATCGTAGGGATACGGGGACACGCTGCCTGTTAACTGCGGATACAACGGATCGTTATACCCCGACGGAGTGGGATCGCCATACTCGTACGCCCTGCCCGTCACAGGGTTGATGACCTGTGAGTTCTTGTTGTCAAAAAGATTTTGAACTTCGACCGCGGCGATAAGCTTTGCAAACCCAAGGTCGAAATATTTTTCGAAATTCAGATCGACGTAGAACCAATACGCTCCGGTCTCATCATTGATCCTGTCGAGATCGGTGATGTATTCCGGCCGGCCCGTGGTTGCGTTATTGCCCACCAGCCGCTGCGGTGTGTAGCGCTTCCCGGATTGGTAGAAGAAGCGTATGTACAGGTTGTAATCGTCCAGGATACCCGCACCGAACCCGAACAACGGTTCGTCTTTCGCAACACTGAAGTTGAGATTCGCGGAGAGTTGTAGAGGACGATCCCAGATCAGGAATTGCTCTTTGATATTCTCCGGTTCTCCCTGCTGCAAGCGCACCGCCGATTCACTCGGCGATGAACTCTTCCCTGTCGCGACAGAATACGACCCTGATACAGATCCTCTGAACCAATTCCCGATTCTCTTTTTGTATTCAACTTCAATTCCCCGCGTGCGAGCGTAATCCGAATTCAAGTTTGTGGAATAGAATTGCAGGCCGCCGACTCCCGACAACCGACGCACGGTTTTCTCGGTGATGTAATCGAAGATGTCTTTGTAGTATGCCGTCACCGTCAGGACGTCGTTACCGGAGAGCTGATTGCGAATCCCAAGTTCATACGCAACCGTTGTCTCAGGATTCAGATCGGGATTACCAACAGCAGCGGTGTTTGCACGGACGCTTGTACGGTTAAGTTTCGAATACACGTACTGGGGACGCGGGAACTTGGAAAAATGTCCGTACGAAAAGAACAGCGTCTGGTTGTCCGAAATCGGATGGGAGATTCCGAGCCTCGGACTAATCCTTGCCTTCACCCTTCTCCCGAAGAGACTGAATGTGTTGTTGAGATATTCCTTGCGGAGGCCGGGCGAGACGATGAGCGCAGATGAAGTATCCTTCGCAATATCGTCCACGTATTTCCCGGGCATCCAGTAATCCAATCGCAGCCCGAAGTTGAGAATCATCCCCTTGAGCGTAATGTTATCCTGTGCATAGATTGCACCGAGCGCGGGATGCACATTGTAGATATCGTTATCAAAACCTTGCGGCTTCACCCACGGCTTGAAGATGTCCACCATCTGCAATTCCTGAAACCGCATCTCGACGCCGGCTTTGAATTTGTTCTTTTCGCTGAAATAATTTGTGAGGTCGAATTTGAACGTGTACTCGGTTGCAAACTGGTCGCGATAGGAGTTCGGAGCGCCGATGTCGTAAAATCCATCGCCGGGAATTACGCCAACCGTGTCTCTTCCCCGGTTGTAATATTGAATGGGGAACGTGACAATATCCTGCGGCTCGTTGTACGCGCTGAAATCTTTTCCATTCGCATCGCCGCGGACGTGGGCAGTGTAACGGCTCAGGCGTATATCATAAAACATTTCCTTGTTGAGCGTGTGTGTCCATGCGACAGCATGTTGAATACTGCGCTGCGTAAATGTGTTTGCGCTGTCGGGAATGAACTGGAAGAGATACTGGTAACCGGGATTCGGCTCGACACGGTCGAGAGTCGCCTGGATTGTTTGTGTGTTTTGGTTGATGACAACGGATTCGTTGAATGTATAAGAAACTTTGATGGTACCGGTCGGTTTGTACGTCAGCTTCAGCAGGCCGGAGTATTCATTGTTACGCCGCGGCGAGAAACTTGAGCCGCCACCCGAAGGAAAGATGGAGGAAAACAATCCGTTGGGCGCCCGAACCTGATAGCCGGTAGGTCTGCCGTCCGCGCCGGCAACCTGAACCCAGCGCGTGTAGTCATCGCTTCGTTTGCCGAACAGTGTTCCGAAGAAACTCAGCTTGCCCGGGAACTCGATTCCAAGCGCCGGAAGAAGCGATGATGTAATCGGCTCCGGACCACTCAGGCTCACATCAAAGTTGTCTGTGTTCCAATTCGAGCGGGAGTTCTTGTTCAACCCAAAATGATCGACTTTATACGAAATGGAACCGCTGTATTTCTCAGATCCTTCGCGGGTCGTGATATTTATAATGCCGGAGGTTGCCTGGCCGTATTCCGCATTGTACCCGCCGGTAATTACCTCAACATCCTGGATCGATGCAGGACTTACTTGCAGGCCGAAGCCCGTTCCAGCCAGCGGATCCTGAATCGAAACACCGTCCAGCAATAATGCTGCTTCGTGCGTGCGGCCACCGCGTATGTGAATCTCGTTATCGGAAAATACAACGCCCGGTTGCAATGCCACTATGTTCTCTACTTTGGTCAATGCTGCAGCCTGAATATCCTGCTGCCCCACGCTTCTCTTACTGGCGGTTTCTTCAATGTCAAACATGGGCTTCTCGCCGATGACCACAATCTCCTTATCGAGAGCCAGGACTGTTTCTTCCATCTTAGCAGTCAAGCGTGTAGTCTGTCCGGCTTCTACTTTGATGTTTGTAAACTGCACAACTTTGTATCCTAACAGCGACACTTCAATGGTGTAGCTGCCCGGATTTACATTTTCAATCTTTGCAAGTCCATCGACGTTCGATGATGCGCCGTAATATGTCCCTTTAACGACGACGTTTACCCCCGGCAGGCCTTCATTCGTTTTCGAATCGGCCACTGTGCCTTCGATCCTTCCTTTACCGGCGGTCTGCCCGAACGACGAGCCGCACAAGAGAAGGGCGACCAATAGAGCGCAATATGGAAGACGGCGGGTCATTAGAATTTTCGCCTGTCGACTATATGACGAAGATTGAATTGCTGGGTAAAGATTCTTCTAAAGAAAGCAGAAATACCTTCGGGATTGCCCTGAACCCGATTGTCCAGAAGGTGTACCGGCAATCCGAAGAAAATGATTTTCCCTTGACCATCGACCACGGCCACTTTCGGGCGGAGCGTGTCGCCCCGGCCCGCCGGATCGATTGCATTGTAGCGCTTCGGGATGCGCGTATCTTCCTGCAAACGATAAATCACGCGTGCGTCCGAACGCTTGTAGACTTCACGCATGAAGATGATATGATTCGCAGGTGTCGCGTTGAATGCAAGACGCGGATATATATTCGAGGGAACGGTTGTGTCGGGATAGACAACAAAAGTCGCGGGAATACGCGTGTCGCCGGGGACGGGAATAGTCGTCGTTGGAAGAGGCACGCTTGAAATACTGTCGATGGGCGCAAAATCCCGTAGCGCGCCCCGCGGATCGATGGCGTTCGAGAATGTCGTCGAGAAAAGTACCTTGCCGCCGTTTTGTATGTAGGTGAACAATGTAAGCTGGGCAACTCCCAGGCTCGGAAACTGATCTGTATACCAGAAAACGTAATCGTACAACAAAAATGTATTGAGAAGCGCGGGATCGATAAACGGAGGAACCGCTGTGCTCAATCTGCCCGCAGTCTTATCAACCGCTGTAATACCCGCGGCGATATCGAGAACATCAACTGTATCAAAATCTCCGCCCGGAACGGACGCAAGCGAGGTTTTGTAGGTGCTCAACGCAAGCGCCGCATCGTTGTTTGTATAGTCGCTCACCAGAAGCAGTTTGCCTCTCGGCCGCTTGACGTACCACCGTTGCGCAGGGGCCGGCATGCGAATAGCGGGGCTGTACTCGCCAGCCACATCGCGGGCACGGACATAAAAGACATTCTGCGCATCAAGACGCAATCCCGGAAGTTGCCCGAGCAGGCGGCGCCCGAGGAATCGGCCGCCGTACACATCGGCTGTTACTTGCACGCCATTTCCGGGAGGCGCTGCGTTGCTTCGCGCACGCGGCACCACAAGAGTTATCACAGTATCGCGAACCGGAATCGTGAGCCACGCGGCGTTAGTCGTCGAGTCGTTCAATGAAATTTGATATGCCGAGAGCGTGTTGTCGCCATCCGAATCGCTTCCTTTGAAACCAAAGGCCGCTACAGTGTATGTCGTGTCGGGCTGACGCAACCCAAGCGATTGGTCATTCGGATTTGGAAGGAAGGCAATCGTCGGCGGCGTATTCCGTATTGGAAAAGTCAGAATCGCACCCACAGGATCCATCGCGGAGGTTAACGTACCGAGAGCTTCATCACCACCATCGAACACTCCGTTCCTGTTGTTATCCACGTACGGTGTCGGAGTTAAGCGAACGGCGCTCATGTTTGGCAAGCCGGGGAACGTGTTATCAACCGCCCGGACAAACACGGTGAAGTATCGGAACAACGTATCAAGCGGAAACTGCATGATGGTATCGTTCTTCGTTACCCACGTGTAGCGAAGCGTATCCGGTATAGGTGCGCGGGCAACCTTCGCGGGCACGAAGCTGAACAAAAACCCGCGAACAGTTCCATCCGGGTCTTCGCCCCACCACCGTAAATGCTGCCGACTGACACCAATCCCGACGGTTGAATCGGGAAAGAGCCAGAGGAACGATTTCGGCTGTTTGTTTCCCGATGGAACGTCAACGATCGTCTCGTTGCAATTAAGAAACGAGATCGCCAGGGAAATAAGGAATATGGAGCGAAGTGATTTCATTTTTGATTACAGAGACGTGGCATTGCCTCGTCTAACGGCCCGGAATTAGCGTAGCATCATCATAATAATAGCGTAGGGCGACGAGCCTCGTCGCCCTACTGGGAATTTACTTTATCAACATCATTCTTTTCGTCTGAGAAAATTCTCCCGCTTGCACGCGATAGAAGTAGACGCCCGTGGTTAAGCGTGATGCATCGAAGCGTAGCGTGTATTTTCCGGCGGTTTGCATCTGACTTACAAGCGCTTCTACTTCTTGTCCAAGCACGTTATATATCTTCACGTTCACGAATGCACTGTTCGGAATCGAGTACTCGATCGTGGTTGAAGGGTTGAACGGGTTCGGATAGTTTTGAGCAAGCTCGAATTTATCGGGCAAGCCCGGCGTATGTTCGATTGCAACACTATTGGTAATGATTCCGAAATCCGTGTCTCTGCGCGGTACAAGTTTGTAACGGTTGAAACTGAAGTACATGATTCCCTGAATGTACGAGATGTTGCTGTTCAATTTCAGAATCGTCTTGCCATTGATCGTATCTCCCGGAACATTCGAATAGCGGTTGATACCATCACGGCGGACAATCACGGGGCCACTTCCGTCGTCGACTTCATATTCAGTCGGATCGGAAAATGTCGGAAATATATTCGAGACGCGAACATTGTTGAATCGTACCAGCATGCCCTCATAGCGTTCTGCATTCAGGTTGCCATTGCCGGCCGCGGGACCGAACGTTCCGGTCGTTTGCACAGCAGACGCCGGCAGCGTGTTGCCTGTCGAACGCACGATGGGCGCAGAAGTGAACGCCTGAATTCGTGTTACATCGAAATTCTCAGCCACTGATCCAGTCACGGTGATGCTGTCGCCGTTGCGGCGAGTGACCATCGTTGTATCGTTCACCCAGATGCCTGACCATGGAACTGTTCCGCTTTGCATATACCATGCGCTCGTTCCTCCGGTGTTCAATGCGGAGATGCCGATGTTCGCAGTATCGGCGGTGACGATGCCCGAGATGGAGACAACTGCGCCAAGATAAGGCGTGCGGCCGTTTCCATATGGTGTCGTCTGAATATCGCGGATGGTCAACGGACGATTCAGCACATTGTAAAAGAAGAATCCCCGCAACGTGTCGGACGCTGTTCCATCAAGAGCCGAGCTCGCGAGTTTTACTGTATTGCCTAGCGAGTCAATAACATTGATGTAATAACGAACGAACGTATCGGCGGCAAGCTGGGGTATTGGGCCGCGATATGTTGTGTCTGAGGCATTAAACGTCATCGCAACATTCGTAAAGGCAGCATTGTTCGCGCTGTAACGCAATTGCACGGCCGAGATTCCGCTTCCACCCTTTGCAACTTTAACGCTGATTCTGGGAATCGAATCGGGCGGCACCACAATCGGGCTGCGGCGATGCGTTGAAACGATCGCGAGTGATACACCGTATTTAATATCGCCGGGATACAGCGGGGCAATCCTATACCCGCGCGGAGCTTCGCTGCCGCTGTTGGTCAGGATGTAACCCCAAATCGTGTCAATGCGCGTGTTGATTGGCGGAAGCGTGTACGTTGAGTTGGGATCGCGATGTCCTCTCAACGTGAACCACTTTGACGCATCCATTGTAGAAAAACCATTTCCGTTTTGATCGACAAGGTTCAGTGTTCCGTTGGTGGGATTGAGATACGACACGACAGTTAGATTTGTCATCTTCACTCTCATAAACTCCATGGGCTCGCCGGTACTAAACTGGATTCCGTTCGGTCCGCTGCTCGGGTACGGCCCCTTGTAAAAATCCGCTGCAACTTTGGAAACGAAGGGCGGTACTTCCGCCGATCCCAGGATCGAAAGTGGCTGGCTATAGATCGGGACAATCTGCGTCGCGCTTACAGGATCGCCTGCGGGAAACTCGTCAATATAACCTGTGAGCTCCACATAATCTCCTACCTGAACATTCAGGGCACCCCATTGAATTGCAAGGGTCGTATCGGGTGAGCCTGTGCTAAGATTGGGACGAATGAAGATGCCACCCCAGGAAGTTTTATTTGCCGTATCGGCAATTAGAAAATTATATCCGTTCGCGGTAAAATTAATAACCTTCGCCGGAACCACACAAACACCCCGGACTTTCACTGTCTCCGGATAAAATTGCGAACGTTGCAATGTCCACTTCGAAAGATTCGTGCGTTGAAGCGTATCCAAAACACGCAGCGAGTCGAGTGGCCTTTCCTGTATCTGCCGAATTGTTCGCAACGGGTATTGGGCGAATACCTGGAACATTCCCAACA
>JBBRUI010000172.1:0-9629 GCA_038247945.1 Bacteroidota bacterium
CACCTTCGTAGAGGTTACGGCGTCGCAGCTCAACATCGTGTTCAGGGACTTGATCAGACATAGTGTTTGTTCGAAGAGCATTCCAGTTGTTGCGGCAGACCAAATGCAGAATAGCCGAAGGAAGAGAAGACGTCTCTGTTCAAACCAAGGTGCACGCTGCGCGCTCGTACTTTTATGTTGCATCCAGAAACAACTGCGGCGCCGAAGGTCGGCGCCACAGAGAATTATCAAGACTGTTGTTGACCAGCGAGAAGGTTATGCCGGCGCAACTTCGGACTTCTTTGCGTACTTCCTATTGTACTTCTCCACACGGCCCGCCGAGTCAACCAATTTCTGCCGTCCCGTAAAAAAAGGATGACAGTTGGAACAAATTTCGAGTCGCAAATCACCAATTGTTGAGCGGGTTTCAAATGTATTACCGCACACGCAGGAGACGGTTGCCTTTTTGTATTCGGGATGGATTCCGGGTCTCATTCTCGCTACTTCCTTTCTTTCAGAAGAACATTGTATTATTGTCTGATAAAATATAACCAAACGGGCTAAGAGACGCAATGAGCTTTTCCTTGATATTCGAGGCAGGAATGAATAGATTGACTTGAGTTTTCCAACCGTGAAAGGGAGAAATAATGAAGTCCAGCCGAATCTTTGCACTCATTTTAGTTTTTATATTTGCCTGCAGAACTTTACCTGCAGGAACGAATACAACCTATGATTTCCTCCGGACCGACGTCAGCGCTCGTGCTGGCGCTCTTGCAGGAAGTTATGTAACGATGATGAATGACGTGACAGGCATTTTTTATAATCCCGCTTCACTCAGCACGCTTGAGAAACCTGCAGGCTCGCTCGGCTTCTTCAAACACCTGCTTGATATTAACTCCGGCTACGTTTCATACTCGCAACCGTACGAAGATCTCGGGTATTTTGGCGTGGGAATTCTGTACGTCAACTACGGTTCGTTCGCCCGAACGGATGATCTGGGAAACAGCCTGAACACGACATTCAGCGCGAGCGATATTGCTTTGAGTTTGGGTTATTCAAACACTGCCGAAGAAGATCTGCATTGGGGAGCGAATGCAAAATTTATTTATTCTTCTATTGCAGGCTACTCATCGATTGGACTCGCTGCCGATCTTGGCATTCTCTACAACATACCGGATAGCAGAATTACATTGGGAGCAAGTTTGCGGAATCTTGGCGCGCAGCTTAGCTCCTATCTTTCTACAAAAGAGTCTTTGCCGCTCGATTTCGTTGTCGGTGTTTCGGTCGTTCCGAAAGGCCTTCCGTTGTTGCTCAACTTGAATTTCCACAAGTTGAATGAAGATGCAGGAAATTTCGGCGAGCGATTTAAGGCGTTCTCGGTAGGCGGAGAATTTACGTTGAGTCAGGTTTTACAGGCAAGAATCGGATATAACCACGAGCAACGCACTGAGCTGAAAACCGGTGCTTCCTCAGGCCTCGCAGGTTTTTCGGGCGGCATCGGAATTACCGTTCAGGAGTACAAGCTCGACTACGGACTTTCTTCTCTCGGATCTATCGGCAGCTTGCATCGAATAACCATCGGGACGACATTCTAACCGCCACCTCATCCGTGTGCATGAGCGAGTAACATCTTCCCAAGATAAAAGAGCGCCATCCCTCCAAACACCAACACCGGAATGATTCTGTTTTTTGAATGATTGATTTCCGGTATCAGGTCGCTTGCTCCTACGTACGTGGCTATACCTGCAGAGAACGCAAACGCAATTCCTACGATTGCCAGATTTACTTCAGCAAGAAGAAAAACACTGACAATTCCCAGCATCGTCGCAACACCAATCGCGGCTGAGGCAAGGAAAGCAGTTCGCCTGCGGTGGTCTGCCGCAAGCATAACGGAAGCTATTGTAAGCCCTTCCGGAATTTTATGAAGAAGCACAGCGAAGAAAACGAGCAGCCCAAGATAGAAATCGAACTGCATCGCGGCGGAAATTGCGAAGCCATCAAAGAACGCATGGATAAACAATCCGCTGAAGGTTGAGATGCTTGCAACCTTTGAGAGCATAACGTCATGATGGGTCTCTTCACCGAAATGCAAGTGCCCGACAATTGTGTGTTCGAAGAAATGGAGCACGGAGTAGCCCGCAAGCATGTAGAGAGGAGCCTGAACACCGACCGCCGTGATGCTCTCGGGAATCAATTCCATGAACACCAACGCAAGAATGAACCCCGCGCTCAACGCCAACAAATACTCCTGCACCCTCTTCGGCCATTCTTTTCGCAGCACAACCAGCGACCCGCCGAGAATCTCGGCAAGAGCTGCAATTAAACCGTATACGATGATGGTGAAACGCAACGTTTACCTCTTGTAGGCAGAGCTCAGGTACTGTTTCGCCTGCAGGTGGGAGTCTTTGTATTCCTTCATGTCCAGAACTTTTCGGTATTGTACCACGGCGAGTTCCCGCTTTCCCGCCTGGTCAAAAATATTTCCGATCTTGATGTTTGCAAGAACCATGAAACCCGACGGCCCCTCTTTATCAACCGTGCGGCTTAGTTCGTCGCAACGGTAGAAATGTTTCAATGCCGCATCGGGTGTATTCATGGTCAGGTCATACATGCCGAGATAATATTCAGCTTCGCGTTCCACACTCGTGCCGTATCCGCGCTGGTTTTTCCTCGAGCGGGCAAGAATCTCCCCGAACTCATCCCTTACTTTTTCCCAATGACCCATCACCACATAGCATCGCCCCAAATACTTGTGGAAGAGCATGTTGTTTGGAAAACGAGTATGGAGTTTAGTCGCTAACTCAAGTGCCTTGGGATAATCTTTTTCAAACTGATAATAAATCTGCATCAGGAAGTACGACGACTCGATGCCGGCGTACTTTCCTTTTTCGGCGGCCGTTTTGATTTGTTGAATGCCCTTTGCCTTATCTCCGGGCGGAACGAACAGCAGCAATGGCTTGACAAACGGATACTCTTGCGGCACAACCTCAGCATAATAGTTGTAGATGCCCGAGCCAAGAAGAACGTCGTAATTCTTTGGATCCAGAGCTGATGCTTCCTGAACAATGGGCAGAGCTTTGCGTCCTGCGTTTGCCGCATCGAGCCAGGAACTTCGGTGCGCCTTCAATCGTCCCTTGAACCCGATCGCCCCGCCTTTGAAGAAGAGTGCATTTACATCATTCTCGTTCTTGTTCAGAATATCATCGCACAAGTCGACAACAGTATCGAGGGAATCGTAGAACTGTTCGTCATACTGCTCGTTATCAATGTCGATAAGAATTCGCCACCATGTAACCATGGCAAGGAAAAAGTGTCCGGCGGGATGTTGCGGCTGGGCCTGGATTATTTCCCGAAATTGTTTCTCCGCTTTTTCAAACTCCAGATTATACACATGCTCAATACCCTGCTGAATTTTAGCTTCAGTCTCCGGCTTTGATTGTGAGTATGCATGTCCGGCAACGAACCCGAGAAAGACTACCCCGCAGATCCACCCTCTCATGCCGCTTCTCTCCTCTGAAAAAAACCTCCATCTAAATTCTCGACGCCGTCGTCCAATGTTGGTGCGTTGGGGAAAGGTCGAAGAGTGCGGGAGAAATAAATGTATGTCGCGCAAAGAACAATCATCAATGTTGCAATCGCCCCGCCTTCCGGTCCGTACGCGCCACCCGTTAGCCACTCCGGCCCGAACTGTGTGAGACGGGTTAACTCATATTGAGAAAAGTGCAACCCGCTGGTGGGATAGCCATACAATGTTGTCTGGCTGAAGTTCCACGCAAGGTGAATTCCGAATGGCAGCCACAAGCCACGAGTCCGCCAATAGGCAAAACCAAATACTATCGAAATAAAAGTGGTGTTTACAATTCCCCAAGCGTTGGAGTTGGGATTGCGGTAGTGAGCTAATCCGAATAAAACTCCTACCAGAACAGTTGCGGGAACTAACTTAATACCACGGATCAGCGTCTGAAACATATAACCCCGGAACAGCAACTCCTCAGCTAACGCTGCGACCGCAAAAAAAACAATAGAGATTCCGAGGACCTGCAGGCCCTCGGCAAAAGAAAATTCGCTCGTGCTGACTTTGAGATAACCGAGCATGTATTCTATACCGAAAACTCCGGTGAGCATCAGCCAGCCAACAAGGCAGCCGATACCGAATTCACGCATTGTATATTTGTTTACGGCAAGTCCGACGGCAACGAACGGTTTACGGTTGATGAATTTGGTGGCAATGTATGTTGCGGCAAGAGTTCCAACAAGCGCGGCAGCAATCATTGTAAAAGTATTTTGGATCTCCAGAAGAATTAAAGGAGCTGCGATGATTGAAACAGCAACCCCAAGAATAAGCATGAACAAAACAATTTGCCAACCGGCGCGAAGCTCGCCGCGATCGTTTTTGAATATCTCTTTCGCTTGCATAAACACTCTGGGGCTTATTAAAAACATAAAAGGGTGGGAGACGCGGCGCCCACCCTTCTTTTGGTTACTTCAGCTATGATCCTGGCTTGAAGTCGACCTTAATCGCGCACGTCATCAATTTGCTTTTTTGGTTTGGCGTAGATGATTCCGCGTGTTATCTGATACGACAATTTGATACTGAGATATCTGCGGGGCTGCGTGCCAAAAAGAAGCGAGCCAAAGGTCGGTTCTAAAAAATTGGGATTTCGTTCAAACAGAATCCGCACATAATTTGAATCATTCGTCAACGCGTAGAACACTTTTCCGCTTGTCAGACTTTGTGGTCCGATGAAGATCGAGTCCCGCGTATAGGTTGAGGGGGCGGGCGGCACTACGCGACCGATGTTCAAATCACTCACGAGCGTATCGAACGTCGAGAATTTTGTTCGCCGCAAACCGCCGCCAAGACGATTCAGATGGCCGCTTTTCATAATGATGTTCCCCGAGGCGGTACTGTCCACGACAACGTCCATTAGGGAGCGTGTAGAAGGAGAGGTCGTATAAACACGCGGACCGATTCCATCAAAGAATTGGAGTCCGGTGGAATCGGGTGACGCTATCTCAAACACTCTGATTGCTGATCCTCCGTTCAGTCGCCGTGCGGACGCCCATTTAATGGTTACCTGATCGCTGTTGACAAAGCCTTGAGAGCCCGAGACAGCCCGGCTGACGATTTCAAACGTGTAGATTGTTCCCTCGTTAAGATTGCTGACGACCAACGCAGAATCACTAAATGTTTTTGAAACAATCCGCGTCAGGTATTCTGAAGCTCCATCTTTTACAGTAATCCTCACGTCCGCAAAATCCGTCTTTTCTGAATCCGTTGATTTTGTCCATATCAACGCCACAGAATTTCCGTCGTACGAAAATGCCCGCAGGTTCGTGACTACGGCTAATTTAGTCTTGCTGAATATGATTGTATTCTCTTCCTTGTTGCAGCTAATAAAGAGCAAGCAGGCAAACATCAAAAAAAGAATGAAGCTATAGTTCTTTACCCCCATCAGGGATGTACCTCCGGTTATGGCAATTCAATTGTAAAAAAATATAAAAACTTTTCATCATCGTTCAAAGAGATGAACTTGATTTAATCACACGATACGCTCACGCAGGTAACCTAACACGTTGCTGAGTGCGACTCGTTCCTGTTTCATCGAATCGCGTTCGCGCAATGTGACGGTTTGGCCGGTAAGCGTTTCTGAATCTATGGTGATGCAAAACGGAGTGCCCACTTCATCCTGACGCCGGTACCGCCGCCCCACTGCGCCGCTGTCATCGTAAAACACACGCAGGTGTGGCCGCAACTCTGCTTCCAGTTTCTTTGCAATCTCCTGCATGCCGTCGCGATTCACTAACGGGAAGATTGCCGCTTTCGTCGGGGCGAGTTTTGAGTGAAGACGCAAAACGGTTCGGACTTCCGTCTTCCCTTCCGCTGTTGGCGCTTCCTCTTCGGTGAACGCATCCACCAGAAAAGCCATGAACGATCGGCTGGCTCCCGCAGACGTTTCGATGATGTACGGCGTAAATTTCTCTTTTGTTTCAGGATCGAAATACTGCATGGACTTGCCTGAGAATTTTTCATGCTGGGTCAGATCGAAATCCGAACGGTTGTGGATTCCTTCAATCTCTCCCCATCCGAAGGGAAATTCGTATTCAATATCGTATGCATCACGGGCATAATGCGCGAGCTTGTCATGATGATGCCACTGGAGCTTGGCTTTTGTCATTCCGAGATCGAGGAACCATTGCATGCGTTCGGCGCGCCACTTCTCAAACCACTCGACATCCAATCCGGGTTTGACGAAGAACTGCATTTCCATCTGCTCAAATTCTCTTGTTCTGAAAAGAAAATTCTTTGTGTTGATCTCGTTGCGGAATGCTTTGCCGATTTGCGCGATGCCAAACGGAGGTTTCTGGCGTGAAGCAGATGCGACATTCAGGAAGTTCACAAAAATTCCCTGTGCAGTTTCGGGACGAAGATAGACGACTGCGCCTTCATCCTCCACCGGTCCCACGAATGTTTTGAACATTAGATTGAACTGGCGGGCTTCCGTGAATTTGCCTTCCGCATGACATTTGGCAGCTTTTCGTCCTTTATAAGCGGGACTTCCACACATGGCTTCTTCAATTTGATCGGCCCGGAAACGGGCTTTGCACTCTTTGCAATCCACCATCGGGTCGGTAAAGTTTGCAACATGCCCGGAAGCTTCCCACACCCGCGGGTGCATGAGAATCGACGCGTCAAGTCCTTCGATGTCTTCCCGGTACGTCATCGCCTGCCACCATGCTTCCTTGACGTTGCGCAGAAGCTCAACGCCGAGCGGGCCGTAATCCCAGCAGCCGTTCAATCCTCCATAAATTTCACTGGATTGAAAAACAAATCCACGCCGCTTTGCGAGCGATACAATTTTATCCATAATGCCGGAGGAATTCTTGTTCACCGGCTTTTGTGTTTGGTCTGCGCTAATGATCGGACTCCTTTCGTTGAATGCTAACCTGGCTTCTTCACAACAAATATTATGCTCTCGACAATTACCCCGTTTTTTTTTACGTGCACTGTTACTGTTTTGTCGGCGGATTTTTCCGTCGCAATTGCGCTTGCACCCAGCGATGCGACGGCGTTGTTTAACTCGTGATTGAAACTCATTGCGTTGAAGTCCGGCGCCACAGTAACTCTCCGTTCGATGCGAACAAACTTTCCATCGCCGCTCGGCACTTTGCGGGTTCTGATCGATTTGTTGTCGACTTGAAATCGGAGCAGAAGTTTTTGAATCACGACTTCAACGCCCGGCGCAACAGCCATGGACGTCTCTGCCGGATTCGCAGAACGATTTGAAATCATCAGAGCAATCAGGGGAACAGCAATTGCGAGCACGACGGCGAGAACGGCGAGACGAACATTGATTCTGTAGTTTGAGATCTTCACTTATTCTTGAATCGGGCTTTTCGTTTTTCGAGAAACGCCATCGTTCCTTCCCGAAAATCTTCGCTGTCACAACACACCCCGAACAGCGAAGCTTCCAATTGTTGCCCGTCGCTCAACGTCGTTTCCTGAGTCATGTTCACGGCTTTCAACGCCATGCGAACGGCGAGCTGTCCTTTGCCGGCAATATTCTGAGCCAGTGTTGTCGCAGTCGCCAGCAAATCTGCTTGCGCGACAACTTTGTTCACCAGGCCAATACGGAAGGCTTCCTGTGCATCGATTGGATTTCCCGTCAATATCAATTCCATTGCGCGGGCGCGGCCAATAAGTCGTGGCAGCCTTTGCGTCCCGCCGTAACCGGGAATGATTCCAAGATTCACTTCCGGTTGTCCGAACTTTGCATTCTCTGAGGCAATGCGTATGTGGCATGCAAGCGCGAGCTCGCATCCGCCGCCGAGCGCGTAACCATTCACTGCGGCAATGACCGGCTTGCCAAGATTCTCGATCAAATCGAAAACCTCCTGGCCTCTCGCCGAGAATTCTTTTCCTAACTCAGAATTCAAAACGGTGAGTTCCTGAATGTCTGTTCCGGCAACGAATGCTTTTTCTCCGGCTCCAGTCAACACGACAACATCAACTGCAGCATCAGTTTTTATCTGAACAAACAAATCGCGTAACTCTGCCTTTGCCTGGACATTCAGGGCGTTCAACTTGTCGGGCCGGTTGATGGTAACCGTTGCAACCCGTGCATCCGAAGAATATGTAAGCGTTTGATATGTCATTTAGAGTTCAAAACTATTCAGGCGGAATCCAATCTGGACGCCGAGATTTTTTGTTTCGCGGAACGCCGTATACCGGACTCCAATCTCAACAAACTTCAACGCAACACCTCCAACCAACGTATAGCCTGCCTGCACGCGGTCGCGCATTCCCAAATCGATTGTTGTAAAGACGAGATTACCTTCGGCGCCTGCAAAGAACATGAACTTGTCAACCGATTTCCAGGGATAAACAAACTGAACACCTGCGCCGAACGGAAAACTCATGAACCTTCTGCCGTTGCGACCCATATCGAACTGTCCGCCCTGTCTCGCAAACATTGGGTCTCCGTTTTCCATTGGTGTTACTCTCGGAGGGCCAAAAGGTTCGGAGCCGCGTGCAACGGAATACCAATTTGCTCCGCCGCTGAACGTCAGCACAAACGGATTGATGTCTTCATTGAAGAAGCGCGCATTCAGTGAAACTCCTGTGCCCGAGTATCGATCGGACTGCCGCATTGGGATCGGGACAAAACCCGGATACACATCCCCGATTGGCTGGGGATTCATCGACTGACGATACCCACCCGGCAAGTGCTTAACAATGGTAATAGCGGGCATGACCTTCCACCCTAATTGCTCCTCTTCCTGAGCCATCGCCATTGAAGTTAGTAGAGCGAGAATGATGAAAAGCGATTTCATGACGATCTCCTTTTAAGTATGAATTCAATTCGATCAGACCCTTCCTGCCCGGCTCATTGTTCTACGAAGGCAGGCGGGCGCTTCGCTCAGGGTTGAGAGTCACGCCACCTCCACCCTGCTCTGATCACCAATCATAAACCGATGCACACGCGGCTTGCCTGTTGCCTCAACAATCTCGACGTCGTTGCCGAGAATACTTCCTTCGAGCCGCAGACCGACGTTGATGATCTTGCAATCGCGCAACACAATGCTGTACTCAACTTCGCTATTCCGGATTTCAGTTCCGTCGCCGATGGAAGCGAACGGCCCGATGTAGCTGTTCTCCACAATGCAATTCTTCCCGATAATCACTGGCCCCCGTATTTTGCTGTTGGTGATTTTCGCTCCTGCCTCGATAATAACTTTTCCGGCAACATCGGATTGGTTGTCGATTTCTCCATCATTACGTGAAGTAATTGAATCGAGGATCAGCCGGTTCGCCTCAAGAAGGTCGGCGGGCTTTCCGGTATCCTTCCACCAACCGGTGATTTCGGTGTACCCAACTGTATATCCTTTGTCGATCAGATACTGATGCGCATCGGAAATCTCCAGCTCTCCGCGGCCGCTTGGCTTCAACGCTTTCACCGCTTCAAAGATATGTTTGTCGTAGAGATAAATTCCGGCTACCGCAAAACTGCTCTTGGGGTTTTTTGGCTTTTCCTCGACGCCAACAATTTTCCCGTTCTTGATTTCAGGAACACCGAAGCGCTCAGGATCTTTCACCCGTGAAAGAGTCAAAAAGCAATTGCATTTACTCGCCGTGACCTCATCAATAA